>JBGSKE010000109.1:0-8433 GCA_041741355.1 Negativicutes bacterium
GAGATTTTTTAGGCGAAGGATGGATTGGGAAAACCTAGAAAATCGCTAAAGAACCGCTGAAATAGTGAAGATTGCCTTCGATTGAGGCCGTAGTATTCGCCGATGAAGGGACGCAGTTTTGGCTGGGATAATCAACACGGATGTTGATTTGAGGCCGGACGCGACGGATGAAGCGTTTCTGGCCGACCAACAAAACCAGTCGCAAATCGATGCGAATCAAGGCTGCAATCTTTAGCAATCAGAATTATTCAGCGTGTCCCTAACAATAACGATAGGAGGAACATCGCATGAACGAACTGATTGTGCTCAATGATCAGGAAGTGGCCGAACTGGTTAGTTTTGATGAGAACCTGCGTTTGATCGAACAGGCCTTTGCCGATTATAACCGAGGCGAAAGTTATGTACTGCCGGTGATCCGGGAGAAAATCAAAAAGCACAACGGTTTTTTCGGCATCAAGTCCGGTTATCTGGAAAATCAGGAAGTATTGGGCTTTAAAGCGGGCGGTTTCTGGGCCGACAACAAGGATAAAGGCCTGCCGAACCATCAATCGGCAATGATGCTGTTTGATCCGTCGACCGGGCAACCGACCGCGGTGGTGGCGGCAAACTTTGTCACGCAGATCAGGACGGCGGCGATCGGCGCGATTGGCTGCAAATATCTGGCCAGGCCGGAAAGTCGGGTGCTGGCGCTGATCGGCGCCGGGCACCAGGGTCGCAACCAACTGGAAGCTTCGCTGAAAGTGTTGCCGGCGATTAAGGAAGTCTGGGTGTATGATGTATATCGTTCGTCCGCCGAGAAAGTGGTTGGCGACCTGCAAAGCGCCAATTATACAATCCAGGTTGCTGAAACGGCGGAGCAGGCCTGTCGCGCTGCGGACGTGATTGTAACGGCGACATCGAGTTTTCAGGCGATTGTGTTGGATGCCTGGATTAAGCCGGGAACGCATATCAACGCCATCGGCACCGACACGCGCGGCAAGCAGGAACTCGATCCGCGCATTTTTGGCCGGGCGACCGTGTTTGTCGATAATTTGGAACAGTGCTGTTATCTGGGTGAATGTCAGCATGCCGTGGACGCCGGGATTATTTCCCGGGTAATAATTCGCGCCGAGCTTGGCGAACTAATCAACAAAAGCAAACCAGGCCGCACTTCACCCGACGAAATCACGATCTTCGATACGACCGGCGTAGCGATCCAGGACTTGGCGACAGCCGGCTACGCGCTGCAGGAAGCGAAAAAACGCGGGTTCGGCACGATCATAAAGTTATAGGCAACGCTGAAATGTGCATCGCAACATTAGAAAAACCGGCTTTCGCCGAGCTGCTGGCGACAGCGAAGGCCGTGGTTGCACTTATGTCGATAAGATATAATCTTATACTTTCTTATCGACCAGAAAAGCCGCTACCGCGTCGTGTTTGACGGCGGTGGCGGCATTTGATGAAAAAATGGCGGGGTGTGACAGGGAAATGACTGCAAACCAACTTACACTGGTCGCGTTGCCAGGCCGATATGGAATTTGCCGGCTTAAGCCGAACGAACCGACGCCTGAATGGGGTCTGCAGGGAGAGTTTTCTGCCGTGACCCGGACAGCCGAAGAGATTTCCATTGTCTGCGACGAAGCGAAAATACCGGCTTCAGTGCTTTGCGAACGCGGCTGGCGATTATTCAAAATCGATGCTGTGCTGGATTTTTCATTGGTCGGGATTGTTGCCGGCATCAGTGCAGTGCTGGCTGGCGCGAACATCGGCATCTTTGTCCTGTCGACCTACAATACGGATTATGTTCTGGTTCGGCAGCCGGATTTCGTGGCGGCGGAGGCAGCGCTGCGAGCGGCGGGCTATGAGGTTTTTGGTTCATAACAAAAGCAGCGAAGGACTGGCAAGTCAGCGGCGCTGGAAAATACGGGGGAGTGTTAACTATGTACAGCTTCAAAAATGACTACAGTGAAGGGGCGCATCCAGACATACTGGCTGCGCTCGGCCGGACCAACCTCGAGCAGCAGGACGGCTACGGCGAAGACACTTTTTCGCTGCAAGCGGCAGAATTAATCAAACAGAGGATCGGCATAGACGATCTCGACGTTCATTTTCTGACCGGCGGCACGCAAACAAATCTCACGGCGATTTCGGCCTTTCTGCGACCGCATGAAGCGGCGATATCGGCCAACACAGGCCATGTCCTGGTGCATGAAACCGGCGCGATCGAAGCCACAGGCCACAAGGTGATTTCTGTTGACAGCAGCAATGGCAAGTTGACGGCGGAACAAGTACGGGCGGTTGTAACCGGCCACGGCGACGAGCACATGGTAAAGCCGCGGCTGGTTTATTTGTCTCAACCGACGGAGGTGGGTACGATTTACTCCTGCCTGGAAATGGAACAAATTAGCCAGACTTGCCGCGAACTGGGATTGTGGTTGTTTGTCGACGGGGCCCGTCTGGGATCGGCGCTGTGCGCTGCCGGCAATGATCTGACGTTGCCGATTCTTGCCGAGTTTGCCGATGCTTTTTACATCGGTGGCACCAAAAACGGCGCATTGCTGGGCGAGGCGCTGGTGATCCGTGCTGCTGGGCTAAAGGCTGATTTTCGTTACCAGATGAAGCAAAAAGGCGCGCTGCTGGCGAAAGGCCGACTGATCGGCATTCAGTTTCTGACCTTGTTTAGCGGCGATTTGTACTTTGAACTGGCAATGCATGCCAACCAATTGGCGGACCAGATTCGGCAAGCAATCAGTCAGGCGGGCTATCGCTATCTTACCGATTCGCCCACCAATCAGATTTTCCCGATATTACCTAACTGGATCATCGACGAATTGCTCAAGGACTATTCTTTTTATATCTGGGAGAAGGTAGATGCGGAGAGATCGGCGATCCGGTTGGTTACTTCCTGGGCCACGCCGGTGGTGGCGGTGGATGGTTTGCTTGATAAACTGCGCGAACTACACGCAAAAAGCTGATGGTGACTTAATCATCCCAGTCCAGTGAGCGCTGGACCGCTTTGGCCCAACCACGGTAGAGTTTCTCGCGAACCGCGGCGTCCATCGCCGGTTCGAAGCGCCGGTCAATTCGCCATTGCTTTTTCAGTTCATCCCGGCTGGGCCAGAAGCCGGTTGCCAAGCCTGCCAGATAGGCGACGCCCATGGCCGTCGTTTCGGTGATGTCCGGTCGTTCGACCGCCGTGCCGAGGATGTCGGCCTGAAACTGCATCAACAGGTTGTTGACGGTTGCGCCGCCATCAACCTTGAGGCTTTGCAGCGTAATGCCGGAATCTGCTTCCATGGCCGTCAGAACATCTTTGGTCTGGTACGCCAGCGATTCCAGCGTTGCCCGGATCAGATGCGATTTTCCGGCGCCACGGGTCAGGCCGAAAATGGCGCCGCGCGCTTTCATATTCCAATAGGGGGCGCCAAGACCGACAAAAGCCGGTACGACATATACGCCGGCAGCGTCAGGCACTTTGGCGGCAAAATACTCGGAGTCGGTCGAAGCTTCAATCAGCTTCAGGCCGTCCCGCAACCACTGAATTGCGGCGCCAGCGATAAAAATGCTGCCTTCCAGAGCGTATTCGGCTTTGCCGTCGATTCCCAGTGCGATGGTCGTCAACAAACCGTGTTTCGACATAACGGCTTTTCCCCCGGTGTTCATCAGCATGAAACAGCCGGTGCCGTAAGTGTTTTTGGCCATTCCCGGTTCGAAACAGGCCTGGCCGAACAAGGCCGCTTGCTGATCGCCTGCTGCCCCGGCAATGGCTACCTCCGCACCGAGGAACGACTGTTTGTTAGTCATCCCGTAAATCTCCGAAGACATGCGGACTTCCGGCAAAACCGAAGACGGAATATCCATAGCAGCCAATAGTTCTTCGTCCCACTGTAGGGTCCGGATATTAAACAGCATCGTGCGTGACGCATTGGTAACATCGGTTACATGGACCCGTCCGCCGGTCAGTTTCCAGATCAGCCAGGAATCGACCGTGCCAAACTTGAGTTTGCCGCTGGCGGCTCTAGCGCGTGCCCCGGCAACATTGTCGAGAATCCATTGCAACTTCGGTCCGGAAAAATAAGCATCAATCACCAGGCCGGTTTTCTCCCGTACGGCGTCTTGCCAACCCGCCGCCTTCAGGCGTTCGCAGATGTCGGCAGTTCGTCGGCACTGCCACACAATGGCGTTGCAAATCGGTCGTCCAGTTTCCGTATCCCAGACGACGGTGGTTTCCCGCTGATTGGCAATTCCGATGGCGGCAATTTCAGATGGTTTGATGCCGGCCCGTGCGACCGCTTCGACTGCGGTGCCAATCTGGCTGCTCCATATTTCTTCTGCATTGTGTTCAACCCAACCAGGTTGCGGGAAGAACTGGCTGAATTCCCGCTGGGCCGCCGCGAGGTTGCGCCCGGCGGCATCGAATAAGATGGCGCGTGAACTGCTGGTTCCTTGGTCCAGGGCCAGAATATATTTGCCTGTCAAATCAAACCCTCCTGTCTTTCACAGAGAAAAGAACCCGCCACCCGCAAGGGGTAGGCGGGTTCACTGCTGTATGACAATACAGCCTGGCAGGATGAATCGTATCCTGCCTTTTTGATGTACTTATTATGAACGGCGCTTAGCGCACGAAATTCGTGACGATTTTGTCTTCGCGAGCCGGCGCCTGAGCTTTGCCCGCAGCGACCAGTTTCAGCAGCCAGGCCATGTTTTTGCCCAGCACGCGCATGACTTGATTGCCTTCGTGATCCTGCAGCACTTCGCCGGGCTCACGGCCATGGATGACATTCCAGTAGTTGGACCCGGGCATAAGCATTTCGGCGTAGGTGATGTAATGGTTGAGCGCGTCAAAAGTGGGGACGCCGCCAGAACGCCTTACTGCAACAACGGAGGCCCCGACTTTGTGACGGAACAGGCCGCCATTGACGCCCGCGACAAAAAATAGCCGGTCCAGGAACGACTTCATTGTGCCGGCTATTCCAGCATAATGCACCGGGGCGCCGAGCAGAATACCGTCGGCCGTCTTCAGCTTTTGCAAACAGTCGTTGACTTCATCCTGGACGATGCACTGTTCGTTCAGATTTTTGGCGCAGGCGCCGCAGGCCATACAGCCGCGGATCAGCTTGTTGCCGATATGGATGATTTCAAACTCAATTCCTTCTTTTTGCAACTGCTCGCCGACCAGCGTGAGCGCGGTATGGGTATTGCCGTTGGCTTTGGGACTGCCGTTGATTGCAATGACTTTCATGGATTGATCCCCTTTCGTATTTTTATTGATAAATGGCTTAGTGAGAGACAAATAGTTGCAGGATGATACCGACCGATAGCGCCGTGTACAGCAAAGCAAACGCGAGGTTTTGCCGGAGGCCGGTCACCAGCGGATTTTGCTTGGTCAGGCTGGACATCATCAGATTGATGGCGGAAAACGGTGAACAGATCCCGTAGACCATATAACCGGTCAAAAACGCTCCGGCCAGTTCACGGCCTGACAAAGGGATGCTGCCGGGCGGCAGTGAGGCTGCGACCGCTGCAATCGTAATCATTGGGTGAATGCCGAGCATGGAGAGCAGGCTAATCAAGCCAATGATCAAAACAATCAGTTTGACAGGGGTATCCAGGCCAAAGCGGCTGACCAATAGCGGAATCTGCGCCGGCAAATCGGAACTGGCCAGCGCATAGCCGAAAAAACCGATCGCAGAGAACAACAGCGTTTCGTTGTGCATCCGCGAAAGTGTTTTGCAAAGGTATTCGCGAAACTGCAATTTATAGACTGCGGTTTTGCCATAGATGCGGGCGAGAAATGCCGGAGCGGTGAGCGAAATGAGTGGAACCAGTACCAGAGCGCTTTTGTTGGTCGAGTATTCCAACAGAATGATCATCGAAATCAGCAGGCCGGTTTGACAAAGCAATTTGAACAGTCCCGTTTGTGCGTCGCGTATTTCGGCAGGGTGTTTGGTTGCAACGCTGGGTTCCGTGCTGAAGTTGGGCAGACTTCCGTATTCAAACCAAGCGAGCGCCAATGAACAGGCAATCCCGGCTAAGGCGAGAGAGATGCCGAGCGGCGCCAACGTGAACCAAGAGATGCCGGCGTATTGGATGGCAAGGGCAACAGAGATAAAACTGGGCGACCACATCACGTTTGGCGTGAATCCGCGGACCAAGGCTCGAGGGAGCAGGGAGGCGGGGCATCTGTTTGCGGCGGGGCGTAACAAGTGGTGAACGAAATGCAGGCTGGCCAGATTCAACAGTGACGATAAAAATGTAATCATCAGCGCGGCGATCGCATACAACCGGAACGGTGAAGTCATCAATCGCTCAGTCACCCGAGTGAGGTGCTGGGGGTAAGGCTCAAAAGCGAGGATACTGCTGAGTAGCGGTACCGTCAGAACCAGGCTGAGCAAGGGGGCATTGTGGGTCGAGGCATTGGCCCAGTCTGCCGGTGTTGCCTGATAAGATAGCAACAAATAGCCGCCGATGCCGAGCAGGCAAAGCGAAACAAGCCGGGTCGAAAGCCGGGACGCGGCAAAATTGAGCACGGATACCGTCAGCGCGGCCAGGCCCATCGCGTACTTCAAATAAATCGACGGCCAAAATGCCTGAACCAGAAATAGGCCGACATAACTCGATAACAGCATGCTGGTAAAGGGAATTGTTTGACGGGAAATCTTTAGTACGCCCCTTTCCGGCCAATGGCAAGCAGGATTTTCTTTCAGACTTAATCCTATTTATAGCCATTCGACAGACAGAACGCTAATCCTGTGTTGCAAGAGCCGAATTGCCGGATTTGCGGGCAAAAAAGAAAAGAATAGTGTCAAGCGGCAAAGTTTATGGACAAGTGGGGAATATATGAAGGCAAATGCGCAAGGCGGCTCAGCGCACAGCCTGCAATACGGGCAGGATCAAATTCAGGTAGGATTTGTTGTGTTTGACTCTCACGGTCGGATTGTTTCAGCCAATCAGCGTGGTTGCGGATTTTTTATTGCAGGAATCAGTCGATGTTGCGCAGAATTTTCATCAATAGAACATATAAGCATGTATCAGCGAATACGGAGGAATCTGGCTTGAATAAACCAATTGTTGAACTGATCCGCCACCGCTTTTCCTGCCGCCGCCATCCGGTGCAGCCAATAGCCGCAGAGACACAGCAGCAACTGCAGGGTTTTTTGGAAATCATCCAGAACGGCCCATTTGGCTCGCGGACGCGCCTGGAGTTGATTGCCGCCAGCGAACAGGATCGACAGTCGCTCAAAGGCGTTGGCACTTACGGTTTCATTAAGAATCCCCAGGGGTATATTGTCGGTGCGGTGGGGCCCGGCGATAAGAACCTGGAAGATTTCGGCTATCTGATGGAGTTCGCGATCTTGTTTGCGACAGATTTGGGCCTGGGCACCTGTTGGCTGGGCGGCAGCTTTACCAAAAGCGGCTTTGCCAAGAAGATTGCCGTGACCGAGGGCGAATCGGTACCTGCCGTAACCTCGGTCGGCTACATAGCCGACGACAGCAAAGCGGCGGATTGGATTCGTCGCCGGGCTGGCGGGGCGATGCGCCTGCCCGCGGTGAAAATGTTTTTTGACGGTGATTTTGTTCAACCACTTAACTTATCAGAGCAGGGACCATATGAAACTGTTTTGGAGATGGTTCGTTGGGGGCCTTCTGCGTCGAATAAGCAACCTTGGCGGATCGTCCGTCAGGGCGATGCATGGCATTTTTACCTGCAACGCACTGCCGGATATGGCGCGGACGGCTGGCTGGGCCGACTGCTCGGCGTGGCTGACGTGCAACGTCTCGACATGGGAATTGCCATGTGTCATTTTGAACTTTCGGCGATGGAACTGGGGCTGAAAGGAAAGTGGCTGGTTGCGGAACCGGCACTGGAGAAACCGGACAAACGCATCGAATACACGGTCAGCTGGGTTGTCGGCTGATTGCGGTTAAGGCAAAAAAACGCTGCAACAGCTGGCGACCGAAGGGATGCTCGAACACCGTGGCTTCGATGGCAGCGGGATCGCGACCGGTTTGCTCCAGCTCGCAGCGTTGCTCCTGGACGTAGCTGCGTTCGATAGTTGCGGTGAACTCGGGGTGGAATTGCACGCCCCATTGGTTGCCGTTTAGGACGAAGGCATGGTGCGGTTCGAATTCGTTGCGGGCCAAAAGTCGGGCTTGCGGTGGCAGTTGCAGGGCGGTCTGGGCATGGGTGACATGGCCGGGAAATTGCGGTGGCATGCTGCCAAGTAGAGGATCTTGACGGCCGGTGGGGGTCAGCTGGATTTCAACCGTGCCGATTTCTTTTCCCTGCGGATGGTAGCCGACAGTGCCGCCCCAGGCATCGGCGAGCAACTGATGACCATAGCAGAGGCCTAGCACGGGGATTGTGTCTGCTGGAATGCCCCGTAGCCAGGCGGCGGTGAATTCGCTCCAAGGTTCCCGGTCTGTGACCATCGCATGCGAACCGGTAATGAT
>JBGSKE010000110.1:0-10283 GCA_041741355.1 Negativicutes bacterium
AACGAAGTGTCTGCCGCTTATAAACTGCCCAAAGCCGACGACGCCGAAAAAGAAACCCGCCGCGCGGCGATTGAACAAGCCTTGCAGAACGCGACGAAAACCCCGTTCGCCATGATGCAGGCGGCGGTCGAGTGCCTGGAACAGGTGGCTGGCGCGGTCGGCAAGACCAACGCGTCAGCGGCCAGCGACCTGGGAGTGGCCGCGTATTCGCTGCATGCCGCGACCCAGGGGGCCTGGCTGAATGTACTGATCAACCTCGGCGGAATCAAGGACGCGACCTTTGCTGGCGAATACAAGAGCGCCGGGCAAAAACTGCTGGCCGATAGTGAGCAGTTGTCCGGGAATATCAGCAAACAGATTCTGGAATCGTTGTGAGGTGTGACTGCTGTAATGAAAACTGACGTGGAAATCGCCCAGGCGGCGCAAATGAAACCGATCAGCCAGGTGGCGGCCGAGCTGGGCCTGGGCGAGGACGATCTGGAACTGTACGGAAAATATAAGGCCAAAGTGTCGCTGGCTGTCTGGGATCGGCTGAAAGACCGGCCGAACGGCAAGTTGATCCTGGTCAGCGCGATTAATCCGACGCCGGCCGGCGAA
The DNA here is from genome assembly GCA_041741355.1 of Negativicutes bacterium. Lineage (GTDB taxonomy): Bacteria > Bacillota > Negativicutes > UBA1444 > UBA1444 > UBA1444. The sequence continues at coordinate 598 of JBGSKE010000110.1, forward strand.
GGAAAGACGACCAACACGGTCGGTATCGGCGATGCGCTGCGGCGACTGGGCAAAAAAGTCGTCATTGCCCTGCGGGAACCGTCGCTGGGCCCCTGTTTCGGCGTCAAGGGCGGCGCGGCGGGCGGCGGCTACGCCCAGGTCGTGCCGATGGAAGACATCAATCTGCATTTCACCGGCGATATCCACGCCGTAACCAGCGCCAACAATTTGCTGGCGGCGGTGATCGACAACCATATCCACCACGGCAATGAGCTGTCGATCGACCCGCGCCGGATTACCTGGCGGCGGGTGATGGACCTGAACGAACGCGCCCTGCGCAGCATCGTGCTGGGGCTGGGCGGCAAAGCCAACGGAATTCCCCGCGAAGGCGGCTTTGACATCGCGGTCGCCTCGGAACTGATGGCGATTCTTTGTCTGGCATCCGACCTGGAAGATATGAAGGCCCGGATCAACCGGATCATTGTCGCCTACACCTATGACAACCGACCGGTGACGGTGGCCGATCTGAAAGTGGCCGGTGCGTTGACGCTGCTGTTCAAGGATGCGATCAAACCCAACCTGGTCCAGACGCTGGAAAACACGCCGGCATTCGTCCATGGCGGCCCGTTTGCCAACATCGCTCATGGCTGCAACAGCGTGATGGCGTCGAAATTTGCCCTGAAAATGGCGGATGTGCTGATTACGGAAGCCGGCTTCGGCGCAGACCTCGGCGCGGAAAAATTCATCGATATTAAGTGCCGTTTTGCCGGGCTAGAGCCGGATGCGGTCGTGCTGGTAACCACCGTGCGGGCGCTAAAATCGCATGGCGGCGTGGCCAAGGCGGACCTCGGCCAGGTCAATATGCCGGCGCTGGAAAAGGGTCTCGACAATCTGCGCAAGCATATAGAAAACATCGGCAAATTCGGTTTGCCGGCCGTGGTCGCGATCAACGCCTTTCCGACCGACACGGCGGCAGAACTGGCGTTTGTCGAGAGCCAGTGTCAGGCGCTGGGGGCGGAGGTGGCCCTGTCCGAAGTCTGGGCCAAAGGCGGCGCCGGCGGCGAAGCGGTGGCGCGAAAACTATTGGCGGCAATCGAGCAGCCGAACCAGTTTCGCTTCCTCTATGATGAAAAGTTGCCGATTAAGGAAAAAATCGCGATTATTGCCCGGGAAATATATGGCGCCGACGGGGTAAACTATACCGCCGCCGCCGACAAGACCATCAGCGAACTGACGGCGATGGGTTTTGACAAGACACCGATCTGCATGGCAAAAACCCAGTATTCACTCAGCGATGACGCGACGAAACTGGGCCGTCCGATTGGATTCAAAGTCACGGTGCGGGAAGTGCGGGTATCGGCAGGCGCCGGGTTCCTGGTGGCAATCACCGGCGAGGTCATGACGATGCCGGGCTTGCCGAAGCGGCCGGCCGCCGAAGTGATGGATATCGACAACAGCGGCAGGATCGTCGGCCTGTTTTGAGCGATATTATTCTTGACGAACTCTTGTAGCAAGTGCGATACTGTGTTTAGCCGCAAACTCGGCGAAGGAGACGGCTTATTTTGCAGACGGTCGCGTTTCTTGCTATTGCTACGGTTTTGTTAAATATCGCGATTGGCGTGCGAGTCTATCTCGCTAACCCCAAAGCTGCTGCTAACCGGCTGTTTTTGCTGTTGTGCGGGACATTGAGCATCTGGGGCTTTGGCTATGCATTTATGATTACTGCCGACAGTGCGGCTGCCGCGATGAAATGGCGGACGGTTTCCGCCGTTGGCTGGTGTTTCTTCTATAGCGTGTTTCTGTTGTTTGCGATTCGCTTTACCAATTATCGCGGCTGGTTGAACAAGCGCGTAGTGCAGGTGTTATTGCCTGTGCCGGCGCTTGTTTTCTTTTGGTACAATGCGATGTTGCCGCCGGATAATCTGACGTTTACCGCCTGGGGCTGGGTCTATCTCTATTCGCGAGAGCTGGCGTGGCAGACTGCTTTTATCCTCTATTACAGCAGTTATGTGCTGACGGGCTTTGGCCTGATTTATCGTTGGGGTCGGCAGGCGGCGAGCCGGCGCGAAAAAAATCAGGCTCAGGTTATTGTTCGCATGATGCTGGCTGTCTATATTATTGCTGCGCCATTTGACACTTACCTGCCGATGCTGGGATATCCGGTGCCGTCCATCGCTATTCTCATGTCGAGTTTTTTTGCCGCCGGCATCTGGTACGCCATCACCCGCTATAAATTGTTGCAACTGAACTTTGATACGGCAGCAAGCCATATTCTTCAAAATATGATTGAACCGGTGCTGCTGGTGGGGCCTGATGCGACGGTTCGGGAAGCAAATGCGAGTTTTTGCGACCGGACGGGTTTTAGCGGGCCGGAACTGATCGGTAGGCCGTTGCATCAATTTGTCCTTGGTTCCGGCGGCGGCGCCGGGCAGGCCTGGGGAGTGCCGGAAATGACTGGCATGGGGGATCAGGAAGTTTTCTTGCGGCTGAAGCAGTCGCAGCGCGAGATCCCCTGTCTATTATCAAGCAAAATGCTGCGGGACGAGTTTGGCGATGTGCTGGGCATGATTTTGGTATTGCATGACATTAGTAGTTGTAAAAGTTATGAGGAACTGCTGAAGCAGGCAAACGACAATCTGGAAGACAAGGTAAAAAGCCGAACTGTTGAGCTGGCGCAAACAAACCAGGCGTTGCAGCGAGAAATCGCCGAGCGCGAAGCAGCGCAAAAAAAATTGAGTTATGCGGCGAATTTCGACTTGTTGACAGGCTTGCCAAATCGCCGCCAGTTTTGTGAAAAAACGGATGTGTCGATTCATAAAGCAAAAGAGTTGGACAGTTCGCTGGCAGTTATCTTTATTGATCTGGATGATTTCAAATCGTTAAACGATTCTTACGGACACGGTTTTGGCGATCGGGTGCTGGAATCCGTGGGTGGCCGCTTGCGGGCGCTGACTCGCGAAAATGACTTTTTAGCCAGGATTGGCGGTGATGAATTTTTGCTGTTGATGGAAGGGTTTGCGAGTGCAGAGCTGAAACCTGCCGTCGAAGGGGTCTTGCGGCGATTGCAGGAGGCGTCTAACCAAGCAATCCAGATTGATGAACGTGAGGTATTTTTGTCTGCGAGCATGGGGATTGCCATCTACCCGGATGATGGAATGGATGGCGAAACGATGATCCGCAATGCCGACATCGCGATGTATGTGGCCAAACGGGAGGGAAAAAACCACTTTCGCTACTGTTCGTCGTTGATGAAAAACATGGTGTCTGCGCAAAACCAGATTCGCAACCAATTGTTTCAGGCGATGGGGAGAAATGAGCTGGAACTCCACTATCAGCCGAAGGTTGACCTAAAAACGCAGGCTATTGTCGGCGTTGAAGCCCTGTTGCGTTGGCGTTTGGGCCAAAAGACCCTGATTTCACCGGCAAAATTCATCCCGATTGCCGAAGAAACAGGCCTAATCGTGCTGATGGGAACCTGGGTGCTCCGGCAAGCGCTACTGCAGCTGAAACGCTGGCATGAGCAGGGTTTTACCCAACTGACAATGGCGGTCAATTTATCGGCTCGCCAACTTCGCGATGCGGCGTTTGCGGAGCAGGCGCTAGCTGTCATCAAGGAATCGGGGCTGCTGGCTAACCAGATTGAGCTGGAAATAACCGAAAGTATTGCATTTGCCCGCGATAAGGCGATTGTCTCGAATATTGACCGGCTAAAAGCGCAGCGCTTTACGATTGCCATCGATGATTTCGGTACCGAGTATTCATCGCTGATCAACATGAAGTTGGTGTCGTTTGATTGTTTGAAAATCCCCAAAGATTTTATTTCCGGTATTGGTAAGAACGCCAAAGACGAAGCGATTGTCAGCTCGATTATCGAATTGACGCGCAAGCTGCGGATTAAAGTGATTGCCGAAGGGGTGGAAAGACTGGAAGAGGTCGCGTTTTTGCGTAATGCGGGGTGTGACGAAATTCAAGGGTTCTACTATTACCGGCCGATGGAAGCGGAGAAAATGGAGGCGTTGTTGCACGATAGCAGAAATCGAGGCAGTCAGCTTATTGGCAGCGATCTGAATTGATCTTGGGCAGCGTACTGGAATTGCGGGCGGGCGTCAGCCCGCTTTTTCTGTTGAGTTTATAACTATTGATAAAAACATTGCGAATAATGGCGGTGATTTCTGATAAATAATGCAGAGGTAAATGGCTGTGCTAAATAGAACTAATGATGAATATTCCTGCTAACTTTTCTTTGGGCACGGCAGGTGCGTAAATTATCGGTAACGATAAAATGCGAGCGAGGATTGCTACACTGGAAACGGAGTGAAGCATGTGGATCAGCAATGGATTTTGAACCGGTTGGAAGTCGGCGCGGCATTGCCGCCGCTTTCGCCTGACCTGGCACAAATGTTTGTGTGGCTGTCCACGCCGCACTGGCAAAACCATTCCGTTGCCATCGCGGAGATTCTCCAGCGGGAATCGTTGGCTGAGCCGTTCTGGCGAAATTTGCGTTCGCCGTTTTTTGCCTTTGAGCCGGGGTCGCAAAATTTGCAGGAACTGTTGGAAGTTGAAAGTTCGAAAACGATCGGTGCGTTGTTGATCGCCTTTTTGCTCAGGCGGCTGTTGCCGGCGCGACTGGGTCGGGCTAAGTCGTTTGACCGTGAAAAGCATGGGCGACATAATATGGGGACGGCGGTCGGCGCCAAGCTGCTTGCCGCTAAAACTAAAATCGGCGATCCAAATCGGGTTTTTGCCTATGGCCTGATTCATGATCTGGGGATCACTGTGCTAGATGTTTGTTTACCGGAGTTGTTGGACGAGATCTGTCATGTCCAGTCCCGCGGCTCGCATCGGGTGGTGGCGGAAAAAGTGATTTTGGCTGGCCTGACCCATGAAGAACTGGGCGGCTGGCTCTGTGAAAAATGGAAGCTGCCGCTGGATATCCAGGCGATTGTCAAATATCACCACCGACCGCTATTGGCTACCATCGGCGTTGACGAAACCAAGTTGCTGTATCTGGCGGATATGCTGAGCGCAGAATCCTACGATGAGTTAATCGGACTGAAACTATCGACGCCACTAGAGGCGACGGTGCGCGGGCACCTGGGGATAACGGCGGGCGGATTGATGCAGGTAGGGCAGCAACTGCACGAGGTTGCTGCCCAGGCCAGTCAATTATTGACTTTGTAAAACTTGGCTTGTCCATGCTGATATATCTGTGGACAGAATGGCGGTAAAGTACTAGCAGGCGATTTGGCAGCTGGAGGAGGCGTGAAATGTCATCGCAGATAACCGGCCAAATAAGCAGGGACGACGAACTGGAGTTCTATCGCAGTATCGCCGAGGAAGCGCGCGATATTATTCTGGTGATTAAACCGGATGGGTATATCTGTTATGCAAACCCGGCGGCCATTGCCGCTTATGGCTACGAGCGGGAAGCGCTGTATTCGCTGCGAGTCCATGAACTGCGCGACCCGGCGACTATGCCGGAAATTGAGTTGCAGCTGCAGACGGCCCGGGTCAGCGGCGCGCTGTTTCGCACGATTCATCGCCGGCGCAGCGGCGAACTGTTTCCGGTTGAAGTGAGTTCGCGGGCTGTCCGCAGTGCTGAAGGCGAAGTTTATGTCAGTGTAATTCGCGACATCTTGGAGCTGCAACGCGTGGAAGAAGCGCAACGCAGGCAGCAAGAGCTGGTGCACGGCATCGTGGAGGGGCTGGATATCCCGTTTTTCGCCGTCGATCGCGCGTATCGCTATTTGGTATTCAATCAAACGCATGTGCAGAATATGAAACGGCTGTTTGGCGTTGACGTTCAGTTGGGCGAAAATATTCTGGAGTATCACAAAGACCCGGCAGTACGCCAGACGGTTCGTCAAAACCTTGACCGGGCATTGTCGGGCGAGGCTTGCGCGGTGGAGTCGCTTGTCGGTGACGCACAGTGGGAACAGCAGGTTCTGCGAGTGGAGCACAATCCGATCCGCGACTTACAGGGGAAGATTATCGGCGTGGTGATTTTTTGCAGCGATATCAGTGAACAAAAAAAAGCCGAACAGGAGGCGCGGGCCTGCGACCTGCGTAACCGTGAACTGGTCGAGGATACGCAAGTCATCATCATGGCGCTCAGTTCAGCAGGTAACATCGGTTATCTCAATGAGTATGGGCAGCAATTTTTTGGCTATGCATCGCCAGCAATACAAAACAAGCCGGTCTGTGAGCTGCTGATGCCGGAGCTGGAGGTCGGCGGGCGCAATTTGCGGCAGCTGTACGCGGCATTATGGATGAATCAAGTGGACGGCTTGCGGGAAATTCACGAAAACCGGACCGCTGCCGGCAAACGGGTTTGGGTGGACTGGCTGGTGCGGCGCGGCGTCAATCCGCAAAGCGGCGAAGCGGGTTGGCTGTGCGTAGGAATTGATGTGACCGCCAAACAGCGGCTGCTGGAGGAAGAACGCAAGGGCTACGAACGCCGGCGTTGCAATGAATTGATGCAGGATGTCATCGCCGGGCGATTGACCGCGAGGCAGGTGCAGCAAAGCGCCGCGCAACTCCGCTTGAACCTGGCCGGTCCGTTTGTATGTATGGTTTTTGCCAAGGAAGTCGCGGCTGCGCCGGCAAACGCTGACGCCGCGCGCCGACATGTTGCGGACGATTGGCTGGATAGCCTAAAACAGCAAACGACAGGGATTGCTTGGGAAGCAAACGAAGGGCTTTGTCTGTTGCTCCCCTATGATGCCAAGGAAGAACCCTTGACGATCGCGGCGGTCAAAGCGCGAGTCGCCGGTGTCATGAAAAACTTTGATAAATATGGCCTAGGCAAGCTGGGCCCGGTGGGGGTTGCTTACCAATCCCCTCCGTCGGTCGGTCTTCCGCTGCTCTATGAACAGGCCGTGACAGCGCTGAAGTTTGGTTGTTTGCAACAGACGGATGAAGCGGTTTGTATTTGGCAGGAACTTGGCTGGCTGCGGTTGCTGGCCAAAGATATGCAGTCGCTGGCGGCGCAACAATATGTTGCCGACTGTCTGGGTCCGCTACTCGGGATTTCGCCGCCGGAAAAGAGCCGGGCGCTGCTGGCGACGCTGCGGGAACTGCTGGCCGGCGGAATGTTCGACGTGATTGGCGAACGGCTGAATGTGCACCCGCAGACGGTGCGGTACCGCAAACGGGTGATTGAAAAATTGTTGCACATCCAGTTGGACGCCCAAGATAACAGGACCAATCTGTCGATTGCGTTAAAGTTGTACGAAGTTCAGCAGGCGAAAGGAATAGGTAATGATATCTCAACGTGAAGCAGGCTGCTATCAGCACATTTTTGATCAACATCATACTGTAATGCTGATTATCGATCCTGCGACGGGGCTGATTTTGCATGCCAATCCGGCCGCTGCCGCTTACTATGGCTGGTCCATGCCGGAACTGCTGCAAAAAAACATTGCCGAAATCAATATGCTGTCGCCGGAGCAAGTGCGAGCGGAAATGGCCAAAGCGCTTGGGCAACAGCGTAATTTCTTTGAATTTCAACATCGGTTGGCGAATGGACGGGTCCGCGATGTGGAAGCGCGCAGTACGCCGGTTGTGTGGGATGGCCGGCCAGCGCTTTGCTCGATGGTGACTGATGTGACGAAGCGGAATGAAGCGGAACGGGCGCTGCGCCTGGTCAACTCCCGACTGGAACAACTGGTGGCCGAGCGAACAGAGCAAGTGACGGCGGCCAATGAAGAATTGCACGCGTTAAACGAGGAACTGGCGGCGCAAAACGAGGAAATAATCGCGACCAATCAGCGACTGGAACAACGCGTCGAAGCACGGACCGGCGATCTAGCGGCGGCGCACCAGGAAGTGCTGGCGCAATACGACGAACTGCAGGCGGCTCAAGAACAGTTGATCCACAATGCCGGCGTCCAGGCTGCGCTAAAGGAAATCGCCGAAGCGACGATTCGCGCCGACTCGCTGGATTCGTTTTATCAGTCTGTATATCAGCAGGTTCGCCAAGTGTTGCGCGCTGACGGCGCTTATATCAGCTTGTTTGATGTAGACAAGCAACAACTGGTGCGTCCATTTTTGGTCGATCTGGTCAGTGGGCTGGTGCGGTTGCGCCCGGCGGAAAAAGGCTGGACCGAGTATGTGATTCGCACCGGCGAGGTGCAGCATATTACCCAAGAACGCCTTGAGCAGCTACTAAAGGCCGGTGAGGTGGACAGAACGATTGCCGGCTTTCATGAATGGGTCGGCGCGCCGCTGGTCGATGAAGAGGGAGACTGTTTTGGCGCGCTTTCTTTGGTTGCCACCCACGCGTCGCATTCGTTTTCTGCGGCCGACATCGGCGTGCTAAAAATAATCGCCGCTCAGGTTGCACTGGCGGTGGAACATCGCACTACGAAAGCGGTGTTCCGCGAAAATGAAGCCCGACGCGAGCAGGCGCTGCGTCACGATATCGAAATGGCCGGACGGGTTCAAACCGAGTTGCTGAAAGTGGCTGCACCGTCAGAATATCTGACGGTGACAACGCTGTATCAGCCTTACGGCTATGTTGGCGGCGATCTGTATTTTATGGACTGGCGCTACGAGGGAACTTTGCTGCGTGGCTATTTGTTGGACGCGACAGGGCACGGACTGTCCACTGCGCTGCATACAGCATCGATGCACGTACTGCTGCGCGAGGTTAACGAACTAGATCTGCCGTTGCCGGAGCAGATGCGCTGGCTCAATCGCCGCGCCAGCCAGTATTTTGACGAGGCGACTTTTGCCGGGGCGCTGGGGTTTGAACTGGATCTGCAGGTGCGGCAACTTCGCTGGTGCTGCGCCGGCATGCCACTGGTCTGGTTGGCGACGGCCGACCGGCAAGGGCTGGAAAGCTGTCCCGGTCTATACCTCGGCATCTGCAGCACCGAGTCCTACGAGCTTCACACGGTGGAACTGGCCGTAGGCGACTCCGTTTGCTTTATGACGGACGGATTTTCTCAGCGGGTTGCAGCAAAATTGCCGTCGCAGCTCGTCGGCTATGAACAGATGCAGGCCTTGCTGCAAGAACTGGCGCAAAGCAGTGACAGCACTGACGATGCAACGGCAATTTGCCTAAAAGTGGAGTCGTTGCCTGATTGTGCGGCGAGTCGCAACGGTTGGCCACGAGTTTTCCGGCTCAATGGCTACGGCGATTACCTGCGGTTTAAGGGCGAAGTGTCGAAGGTTCTGGCGCAAGTAACCGGCAAACAGCATTCCCTGCAGGAGGTGGCGGTGCACGAAGCGCTGGCCAACGCGATGGAATGCCGCGACGGGGTGGCGCGTCAGCATCGAGCCCGACTGCGGATTAATAAACTCCGCAACCGGCTGATCGTACGGGTGAAAACTTCTCGCATCGGTTTTGCCGGTAATGCAATGCTCAGGCGATTGCGCTCGCATTCGGATGAGATGTTTGCCTTTGGCGAAGATGCTTCGATGGGACGCGGCATCCCGATCATGCTATCAACGACCGACCGTATGCTATACAACAATGAAGGGACGGAAGTGCTGCTGACCTGGAAGTTGGGCTGAGGCTAACCGGTGGGTTACTATTAGTAAGGGGGGGCGTTCAATCGATTTGCAAAATATTCTGTAAGAATCCAAATTGCCGGCAGGAGAATTTGCCAAAGGCGTAAAATTGTTAATTATAGATAAAGAACGTTTCGCGAATCTGCACGCTTGGTCGGGCGGTGCTAAAATGAACAAGCTTCAGTCGGTTC
>JBGSKE010000111.1:0-4433 GCA_041741355.1 Negativicutes bacterium
TGGACAGCAACAACGGGTTTCCATCGCCCGCGCTTTGATCAAGCAGCCCAAAATCCTGCTTTGTGACGAACCGATGGGAGCACTGGACAGCCATAGCGGCAAAACCGTGCTGGAGCTGCTGGAACGACTGTCGCGCCGCAACGGACGAACCGTGCTGATCGTCACCCACAATACCGCGCTCGCAGCAATCGCCGACCGCATCTTCAAAATGCGCAACGGCCAGTTGCTGGAAAGCTACCGCAACCCCTACCCGATCCCGGCAGCGCAAATTGAGCTATAAACTGGATTCTAATAATCAGAGGTGCGCATGGAAATCAAGCAGGATGTTCCCTGGAGTGATTATGTGCGGTTAACCAGCCAGGTGTATCGCCATTATCCGCAATACCGCGATAGCATGTCGCCGCTGCTAAAGGAAATTGTCAGCGGCAACAGTTCTTTCAGCCGGCAGGTTGAAAAATCCTGGGCCGGCGTTTACGAAAGCGGCAATTTACTGGCGTCCGCCCTGTTGATTTCAAGCGAGCAGCGCCCTGACTTCCTGAGCCTGGCATTTTTTGAGGCGGTCGATAATGTTGCCGCTACCACGATGTTGCTGGGGTATGCAAAAAAAACGGCTGCCACGCGGGGGATCGGCAAAGTGGTCCTCGGAATCAACGGGCACATGAATTACGGCATGGGGTTATTGTGCGACGGCTTTGATCAGCCGGCCTCGTTCTGGTCTGCATTCAATCCGCCTTATTACTATACTAACTATAAGGATCATGCCGCCAAAGAGCATGACCTTACGTCCTTTCTGTTTGATCTTGCATCGATGGATTTTGCAAAATTCCAGGCTTTGTTCGATAGAATCAACAAACGGTTTATTTTTCGAAAAGCGAACCTAAATCAGTTGAAATGCGAAATAGAAATCTACACCCAACTGATTAATGGCTGTTTTGGCGATCACCCTTTTTACTGGGAAAGAACTTTGGCTGAGAACTATGAAATGGTGGAAGCGCTGCTGCCTTTTCTACAAGGAGAAAATTTGATCATTGCCGAAGACGCGGGACAAGCTGTTGGCTATGTTCTGTGGCATCCGGATTTCAACGAACTGATTCCGCCTGGCAAGTCGATTGGCTTGACCACCTTACTCAAATATCGCATTGGCTGGCCCAAAATTTCGCGCTTCAAAATTGCCGAAATCGGCGTATTACCGAAGTATAAAGGATCAGGCCTGATATTTGGCCTGTTGCACAACTGTTTTAACGCTACAAAAAACCGCTTCCCTCAATGTGAAAGCGGTTGGGTTATGAACGAAAATTTTCTTTCACGCAGCCTGTCACGGCATTTTGGCGGCAGGGAGTACAAGCACTACAAAGTGTTGGAGTTCTGCCTCTGAGTCCATCCATATTAAATTCAGCATCTGCCACCGCTAGCAAATTCTATGCAATCCGGACATATCCATTGGAAAAGCTATACGATTGGATAGTATCTATTAGATCAATCCGCCATGTATAATTTAGCTGCAATAGTGTATTGCGCCCTTAGCGGAAAAAGAACTGAAGTGAGGTTTTATCGAATGAGAAAAGCGAGATGCGGTTTGTCCAAACTATTGATTGCCTTATGTATGCTAACGATTTTTGCCGCAACACTGCCGGCCCAGGCGCTGGCCTACACCCTGCATGTCACCAATAATTATCCCCACAAATTGTATGTCGCCAGTCTGGAGTGGAGCGACAGTGCAGGCGATTGGCGGACACACGGCTGGTGGGCTGTCGAACCGCAAAGCGTCAGGCACATCAACTTCAACGATTCGTCTGCCAAAACAAATGTCTATCTTTATTCCTATACCAGTGAGGCCACGTTTGGCGGCGAAGGCTATCCCCGGTCAGTATCGCGTATTGTAATCAACGATCGATTCAATTACCTGGGACCCGATGCCTGCCCAGCCGGCAAGAACCGCCGCAAAGTATACTTTGCCAATTACGAGATCAGTGACGGCCATGTTGAATACACACCATAATAATGTGGTTAACGTGACGAACTGAACCGCTACTACTACAACAAAGAGTCCTGCTTTAACTTGAAGCAGGACTCTTTGTTGCTTGATTATCCGCGTTATATTGGCGAAGATTCACAATATTCGTGTATAATATTGTATTATGGTTTCAAATATTGGCAAGGCTTCGAGGTGGAAAATGAAACGGGGCAAAGTGCTTCTCGGGTTTATTTTGCTGGTTTCGCTTGTTGTTGGCTGGTTAAGCTTTTGCCGGCTTGATGCGGCGGAGCGGGAAAATTATCTTGATTTCAGGAAAGTCGCAGCAACGCCGATTGCATCTGCATTATCCAATGACAAACAGGCGCTGCGCATTGTTGTTTTTTCGATTCTGCTGCCGCAGGAGACGATTGTCCACTATCGAACGATCGCCAATTATCTTGGCGAGAAAATTCAACGCCCCGTTATCTTGATTCAAAGAAAAAGTTATGCCGAGATGGCGGTTTTGTTACTGAATGGCGGCGCTGATATGGCGTTCTTTTCTTCCGGCGGCTACAACAGTTTCAGAAATGTGGGCGAAATGGAAGTTCTGGTCAGCCAACAACGCATGGGGCAGCCGTATAATCAAGGGTTTCTGCTTGTTGCCCAAGATAGTGAAGCCAAAACACTAGCTGATTTGCGCGGCAAAACGATCGCGTTTTCTGATCCATTAAGCTATTCCGGCTATGCTTTTTTGGCCGAGATGCTGAAAGAGCAACAAGAAACACCGGAAAACTTTTTTGGCCGCTATATTTATACCTATAACCACGAAAAATCCTTCCGGGCTGTTGCCACCAGGCTGGTTGATGCAGCGGCAGTCACCAGTCTAATTTATTACCGAGCCCAGCAGAAAACGCCCGAACTCGCCGACGCCGTGAAAATCATCGCGGTATCGCCGCCATTTGGCGCCGGGCCTGTAGTTGTCGGCAAAAGTGTCAGTGCCGCGCAGCGCGAAGCGTTGCGAAAAAGTTTGCTCTCGATACACGAAGACCCCTGGGGGAAAGCCGCCCTGGCTGGGTTGATGATTGATAAGTATATCCCGGCAAATCTGGATTATTATGTACAAAGACGCGGAACGGGTTTCGCCCGGATAAAACCATGATATACGCGCTTGGTAGAATTTCGATCTATCACCGGATTCTGGCTACCATATTATTTATCATCATGATTTTGAGCAGCACAGTCGGCTTTGTTGTCTGGGATTCGATGAACAAATTCGTCTCGCAGCAGCTAACCAAACAAGGGATCGACACGGCAACCAACCTTGCTTTGAGTAGCAGCAATGTCATCTTGCTGGATGATTTCTATCAGTTGCATGAGCTGGTTTCGCAAGCGTTGGCAAGCAGTGAAGATATCCGCTATATTCTGGTTTTTGACGCAGGAAAACGATTGCTCGCGCATTCTTTTCAGGGCGGGATTCCGCAGGGAGTTCTTTCGTTTGACACACCCTCTATTTCGGCATCCGAACAAGTTAAACTGTTTGTATCCAATGAAGGTCGGATCCATGATATCATCGTGCCGATTGAGCACGGCGCAGTGGGATTCGTCAGGATCGGCATGACCGAATCGTATGTCAAGCGGTTGTTGCTGCAGCATGTCGGCAATATCGCCATTGCCTTCCTGCTGGTGTGTATCCTGGCCGTATTTCTTTCCAGTGCGATTGCCAAAAAAATCACGCACCCAATCGATGCTCTGGTGCAAACGGCAGAAGCAATTACGCAAGGCAACCTGGTTGTCCGCTCCAACATCGCGGATCAGGCTGAAGTGGGCAAGCTGGCCAAAGCCTTTGATGAAATGACGTTTAGTTTAATCAGCGCCGCAAAGGAAAAAGAAGGTCTGCTTTCGGAACTGATTGAAAAAGAACAACTACGTAATCAACTCATTCAAAAGTTAATCACGGCGCAAGAAGATGAGCGAAAAAGACTGTCGCGGGAATTGCACGATCAGACTAGCCAGGCGCTCACTTCATTGATGCTGACGATGCGTATTCTGGCCGAGGATGCGACAACCGAGAGCCAAAAGGAGGCATTGCGCATTGGGCGCGATGTTGCGGCCAGTCTGCTGAAGGAGGTCCGTGAAATGGCGATCGAACTGCGGCCGCCGGTGCTGGATGATTTGGGCTTGGTCCCGGCGATGAAAAAATATATCGACCAGTTTGCGCATCGACATCAATTAAACATCCAGTTTTCCGCCAACGACAACGGCGCTCCCATCGAAGGCAATATTGCCATTGCCGTATATCGCATCTTGCAGGAATCACTGAACAACGTGGTGAAACATTCTGGCGCCACAAACGTGCGAATTATTTTCAACAATGACACAGATAATATTTCCATAATCATCGCCGATGACGGCTGCGGCATTTCTGCCGACGATCTCGCCAGAGCGATGCAGAATAACCGAATCGGTTTATTTGGGATGC
>JBGSKE010000112.1:0-7469 GCA_041741355.1 Negativicutes bacterium
GGTCCGCCCCTTTTGACAGGAAGAGCTTAATCAAAGTAAGATTCTCTCGCTTAATCGCCGACAATAATGGGGTTGTGCTCCACATAGGATCAGGATCAATATAGTTTACATTCGCACCGTTCACCAAAGCTGTCTGAATCATCTTCATATCATTTGAAACAATGCTGTTCATTAACAAATCGTTCATATTGCCTGCCTGCATCGGCTGAACAATAAGAAAAAATGACAGCAGAAATACAAATATGCTCTTCTTCAATATTGATTTCACCCAAGTCCCTCCTCGTATTGGATCGGTTAAATTGTGCTACTGCCCGTATATAAGCGGTAACAATCATATGCCTTCAAAGGGCTTTGATAACAAAAATCCATTGTTGCCGGTCGAATCCTGCGAACTTTTTCCACTTTCGCCGCCTCAGTTCTTTTGTAGTAATGAAAAAAATGCCGCTCAACTTGAGCGGCAGGAAAAACGGTCAATCACACAGACGAATTTCGACTTTCTTTCCCAAAGCTTTAGCCACTTTATTCAGTTGCCGAATGCTCATCTGAAAGCAGTCTTCTTTTTCATAGCGAGATACGGCGCTTTGCTGGGTTCCAACCAGTTTGGCCAATTCTTTCTGGCTTAACCCTTTGGCAAGCCGGGCTTCAATAATTTGTGCTTTGAGTTTATATTCCGGCTCCATCTCATCATAGTGTTTTTTTACTTCCGGATTCTTGGCGAACGTGTCCGCCATAGCCTGGCCGAGCGTCAATTCCTTTGGCATTTTCTTTTTAGTCGCGTTCATGTTCAACGCTCCTTTCGATCTTCGTGATATTGTTTCAGTCTTTTGACTGCCGTATTTATTTCATTGGCCGGGGTTTTTTGAGTTTTTTCTGAAAACCATGCAGCAGAATGGCGTCAGCATTAACCGTAAAAAATATTCGATAAATATTGCCGCCAAACCGGGTTTTGATTTCCCAGATGCGCTCTTTCTTGTCAATCAGTTCAATATCCGGCTCACCAAAGGCAAGCCCGTATTGTTCCAGCAGTTTTAAGTCACGGAATATTTTCGCCTGAACTTTGTCTTCTTGCTCATGTATCCATTTCAGAACCACAGCTTCCCCAGCAGTATTCTGGAAGAAAACAATTTTCATCGACTCAACTCCTCAGTCAAAATATATCACAAAAATGTGATACTGTACAGAGAAAACCATCCAGCGTTTTCGTCACGCTATTCTTTCATCGCCAATTTTGCCAAACGCTCCAACCTCTTGTGCGGTGCCGGGTGATCCTCGAATAGAAACCCAAACACTCCCGGTTCTTTTTTATGCGCCGGAATGATACGCCGAAAAAACAATGCCAGACCCCCACCGCAACCTATGCGGGCGGCAAATTCATCTGCTTTGTATTCATCACGCCGTCCGCCAAAATAAGCGCCGATGTTCAGCGGCAGAAAAACAACATGTCGCACGAGCCAAAGCTGGATCACCATAAGCCAGTTAAACAGAAGCAATGCAAAATTGACCAAAGGGATCGGCAGCCGACACAATACTCCGGCTATATTTGCCAGTAACGCGTAAAAATTCAAGACCATGTTTCCGGCACTAGCTGTTGTGTAGTTGAGAGTTAACCAAAAGGTATCACCGTTGACGTGGTGCCCGAGTTCATGGGCTAGCATCCCTTTCATTTCTTCCGGCGCGAGAATATGCAATGCCGGTCTGCTTACGGCGATGGTCCGCCGCCCCTGGGCAAAGGCGTTGATTTGCTCCGACGGATAGATATACAAACGGTACCGGCTAGAAGATACTCCCGCCCGTTGGCAAACCTCCTCAAACAGCGGGTATAAATAAGCAGCTTCCGGCTCTATCAGCTTCTTGCAGCCTGCAGAGCGCCGAAGAACCCATTCCCCAACCGGAGATATCCCCGTCAAAAACAATGCGCCTATAATGAGCGTTGGAATCAAGAGTGCGGCCTGTTCACGAGTCAATCCGTAGAGATTGGGATGTGCCAAGTTCAGGACAAATGCGGCCACGCCCGCCAGTAAAAACCAGTGAATGGGAAGAGCAAGCAGGGTACTGATCATGAGTGAAATCTCCTTATTAACAAACCAGTTTTTTCAAAATGTGTTTCGATTTAACTTCGTCAATCACGAGGGAGTATCCTTCCATCGGGCGGATTTCCCGGTGCCCTCCTGAAACAGGAAATGCCCCTTCCCTCGAATAGGAAAGGCATTTCCTGTTTAAATAGTTCTCGCCTTGACCACAACTTCAATTATTTATGTTACTGCTACCCACAAAGAAAACGCCTCCAGCTGAAAAGCCGGAGGCGTTGATTTTGCTTGGCGTCCCAGGTAGGAATCGAACCTACGGCCAACGGATTAGAAGTCCGTTGCTCTATCCCCTGAGCTACTGGGACACTGGTCTGCCATTTCTGACAAAAAAATGGAGCGGGTGAAGGGAATCGAACCCTCGTGATCAGCTTGGAAGGCTGACACTCTACCATTGAGTTACACCCGCATTGTTTATGGTCGGAGCGGCAGGATTCGAACCTGCGACCCCCTGCTCCCAAGGCAGGTGCTCTACCAAGCTGAGCCACGCCCCGTCGATGCGAGAGTTATTGTACTACACAATCTTCATGAGTGTCAAGCTTTATAATTGTTATTGCGGCAAATCGCAGCTGTGATTAACGGCCAATTCGCGCCGCTGCCCGGGCCCGCACTTCTTCCGGGTCAATATTTATCCGGGCCACGCCAGTTTCAATCGCCACTTTGGCTACAGCAGCGGCAACCGCCGGTGCTACGCGCGGATCAAACACATCGACAACAACAAAGTCGTCCCGCAGATCTTTTTCCGGCACCAATCCAGCAATCGCATAAGCAGCAGCCAATTTCATCTCTTCGGTAATGCTGCGGGCTCGCACGTCAAGCGCGCCACGGAACAAGCCGGGGAAAACAGTGACATTATTGGTCTGGTTTGGTGCATCCGAGCGACCGGATCCATATATTCTGGCGCCTGCTGCCATAGCCTCGGCGTACATCACTTCCGGCACCGGGTTTGCCATGGGCAGAACGATCGAATCCTTGGCCATGCTACCGATAATTTCCTTGGTAAATAAGCCCGGTCCTGAGACTCCGATCAAAATGTCGGCGCCTTTGGCGATTTCCACCAAATTGCCTAGCCGCTTTTCTCGATTGGAATTTTTGGCCAGTTGTTGCTGAATCCGGTTCAAGCCGGGCATGCCGTCGTATAGAGCCCCCTGTTGATCAACCATGATTAATTTTTTCGCTCCGGCATTCACCAGCAATCTGCCAATGGCAGTCCCGGCGGCGCCCGCTCCGTTGATAACAATATTTGCTGTGGCAATATCTTTTTTGACCAGCCGCAGTGCGCCGATCAATGTGGCCAGCGCCGCCACAGCCGTCCCGTGTTGGTCATCATGGAAAACAGGAATATTCATTTCCGCCTTCAGACGGTCTTCAATGTCATAGCATTTGGGCGAAGAAATGTCTTCCAGGTTAATTCCGCCAAATGTCGGCTCCAGCAGCTTCACCATCTCGATGAATTTCTCCGGATCCTTCGTGTCCAAACAAATGGGGATCGCATCTACATCGGCGAAAACTTTGAACAAAATGGCCTTTCCTTCCATTACCGGCATCGCCGCCGCCGGCCCGATGTCGCCCAGCCCGAGCACCCGCGTTCCATCGGAGACCACTGCCACCATGTTGCCGCGACAGGTCAGCTCGAACGAAAGGTCTGGATTGGCTTTGATGTCTTTGCACGGCTCCGCCACACCCGGCGTGTAAATGATGCTGAGCTCTTGTCGTGTCGTCAGTGTAGTTTTCGGACAGGTCGACAGTAATCCATGGTGTTCTCTACGCAATTTTAATGCCTCTTCCCGGATCTCCATCCTCATCCCTCAGCTCTCACATTATTCATTTCGCAAAGCGGTCAGCTGCGCAAAATGTTGAATTAATATATTCTACATTAGCAGAACAATTCCTTCAGGGTAGGCTAATCAGCTGAACAAGAAGTTGGGGCGGGCTTGCGTTCAGTTCGAGCAGTCCGATGGTTCGTTTGTTGCCGCGACGCGGTTGCGAAACGCTACCAGGGTTGAAAAATCGAATCCCGTCCTGCGACCAGGCCGCCGTCTGGTGAGTATGTCCGTATACGACGATATCTGCTTCATAGCGAAGCGCCCAGGCTGCCAGATCGTGCGTGTCCTGCTTTACACCATGCCGATGCCCATGCGTCAGCCAGATATGATATCCCGCCAATTCAACAAACTCATCCGGTTTCGCTTCGCTGCGGCCATCGCAGTTCCCAGCTACCATCAGCACCGGCGCCGTGGTCAGCGTAGCCAAAACCATTGCATCCCGACAAAAATCGCCGGTATGCAGCCACAAATCGACCGCGCCGGCCAGAGAGACCGCCTGTTTGATTGCACGAGTATCGCCGTGGCTATCGCCGAGAACACCAATTCGCAGCATCGTCTTGGTCTACTTTGCCTGCAGTTGCGACAGCAGTTTTTGTTTCAACACTTTCAACGCATTGCCCCGGTGACTGATGGCGTTTTTCTGCTGCACCGTCATTTCCGCCAACGTTTTCTGCTGCTCAGACAGCCAGAATAGCGGATCATAACCGAACCCGCCGTCACCTTTCGGCTCGGACAGGATGACCCCTTCACAGGTTCCGTCGGCCAGCAGCAACGAACCATCAGGTCCGGCCAACGCCAGTACGCTGCGGAACCGGGCCGTGCGTTTTTCTGCAGGAACATTCTGCAGGGCCAGTAGTAGTTTTTTGTTATTCGCGGCATCGGTTGCGCCTTCGCCGGAGTAACGGGCCGAATACACGCCGGGCGCGCCGCCCAGGGCATCTACTTCCAGCCCGGAGTCGTCGGCCAGGCAATACTCGCCGGTATGTTGCGCATAGTAACGCGCTTTTAGTATCGCATTTTCGCTAAAGGTTACGCCGGTTTCTTCTACGTCCGCCAGCCCTTCGTCGGGGATGCCGCTGACCTCAAACGGCAATTCCGCCAATGCCTGCCGGATTTCACGCACTTTGCCCGCATTGCGCGTGCCTGCGACAATCTTGTTCATCGGCTATTTTCCCACCCTCGCCGCCAGATCGCCCAGCACTTCGCGTTGCAGTTGCATCAGTTGTCGAATTCCCGCTTCGCCAAGTTGCAGCATGGCATCCATTTCCTGTCTGCTGAACGGCGCCTGCTCGCCTGTCCCCTGAACCTCAACAAAACTGCTGCCGCCGGTCATGACCAGATTCATGTCAACAATGGCGGACGAGTCCTCTATATAGCAAAGGTCCAGCGCCGGTCCTTCCTTTAATATGCCGACACTCACCGCCGCCAGAAAGTCGCGTACCGGGAATGTGGCGGTCTCAGAGAAACCGATTCGATTCAAAGCATCCACCAAAGCGACAAACGCTCCGGTGATTGAGGCGGTGCGCGTGCCGCCATCAGCCTGGATCACATCGCAGTCCAGCCAGATCGTGCGTTCGCCAAGCGCCCGCAAATCGACCACGCTACGCAGGGATCGGCCAATCAGCCGTTGGATTTCATGGGTTCTGCCGGTCAGTTTGCCTTTGGCCGATTCGCGCTGATTGCGGGTACCGGTTGAACGAGGCAACAACGAATATTCGGCTGTCACCCAGCCGCTGCCGCTACCTTTGAGAAACGGCGGTACCTTTTCTTCCACGCTGGCGCTGCACAGCACTCGGGTATCACCCACTTCGATCATTACCGAACCCTCGGCAAACTTCAGATAGTCCCGTTGCATTTTTAGCGGGCGCAGCTCATCCGCTGCCCGTCCATCCACTCTTTGCATTGTACATTGCTCCTTCTTATTTAACTCTCGCATTTATGGGAACACTGAAATAATGGAGAGCATATTTGATTTGAACCGTATAATTCGTCGTCAATGCAGCGATAATTTGAAAGAAAATCAACAAGGAAGTTGATTTTAGGACTAATGCGACGGATGGAGCTTTTTAGTCCGTTAGGTAGTTGCTGCATGACGATACGAATTAAGGTGAAAAACAACAATGCCGGAATTATTCAGTGTTCCCCTAAGTAAATACCAATTTGTTTATCTTAGATTCTGCCGCAGCTATCTTCTTTTTTATCCTGCAGCACAAAATATTGATGATCTCTTTGCCGCTTTGCTTTGATCAGGGCGTCTTTGCCGCGTTCGCGACAGGCGGGGCACGACTCCTGCTGCAGCACTACAGCGAATGCCGATTTTTCGCCGCTGCGATTGCCGTCCGACTTGGTTGATATCGCCATATAGCCGGGGCAATGCTGGCAATAATGGATCGATTCCCGCTGATGCTCCATGATCTGGCTGTCATCATAGAATATGTCCCGTTCGCGTTGCCAGAAGTCGCCGGTCGCCGCTATCGCAGAGCTTCGCAATTGCTCGCGGTTTTCCCACTTGCCGCGCCAGTCGCCAATCAATTTCTGGATATAAGCCGTCGTGGCCGCCGACTGCACTGGCGCTCGGTCCAGGTCCGGTTCCAGCACCCGGCGATAATCCAGCCCGGCCATGGCCAGGATAATCCCGACATTCACATACGGCAGCGCATCTTCTATTGAGTAGCCGCCTTCCAGCACCGCCACATCGGCCCGCAGTTTTTCGGCCAGGCGGGCGTATCCCTGCGCCGTCACTGCCATATTGGCCAACGGATCGCTGTAGTGATTATCCTGTCCTGCGGAATTAACTATGAGATCCGGTTGGAAATCGGCCAGCATCGGCAGTACCAGTTCATCGAGTACGCTATGGAGGCCCGCGTCTGTTGTACCGGGCGGCAGCGGGATATTGACCGTCGACATCAGGGCGGCGGGGCTGCCGGCTTCACTCGGAAAACCAGTCCCCGGATACAGCGTGCGTCCATCCTGATGAAAAGAAATGAACAAGGTATCCGGGTCATGGTAATAAATATCCTGGGTTCCGTCGCCATGATGCACATCCGTATCGACGATCGCCACCCGGCGCAGGCCATACTTCCGTCGTAATGATTCAATCATCACCGCTTCGATGTTGACGGCGCAAAATCCCCGGGTTCCGTGCACCACCCGCATTGCATGATGGCCTGGCGGGCGCACCAGGGCAAAGGCCCTGGCTGTTTCACCGCGCAGCACCGATTCTGCCGCTGTGATTGCTCCGCCAGCCGACACCCGGTGTGCATCAGTAATCAGTGAAGCAATATCCGGCACGCCGATGTGAACCCTTTCCAGATCGGCCATTGATGCCAGTCGTGGTTTATACTCGCGAATCTGCGGCAAATCGAGCAGTCCTTCTTCCAACACCTGATCGCGGGTAAATAGCAGGCGCTCCTCACGTTCGGGATGCGTCGGCGAAATCGCCCAGTCAAACGCCGGGAAAAACACCAGTCCCAGTGGTTTTCCTGCTACACTGTTCATGCGCCTGCACCTCCCGTTGCTGCCGTATCGACCAGCCCGGCGATAATCCCCGGCTTAATCT
>JBGSKE010000113.1:0-2381 GCA_041741355.1 Negativicutes bacterium
GTCCCCGGCGCGATCTGGGCGGCGTTTATCCTCGGGTTGGCTGAAAGCCTGACAGCCGGCTTCATTTCTTCGTACTACAAGGACATTGTGACGTTCTGCATTCTGATCGCGGTATTAATTGTCAAACCGGCCGGCCTGTTCGGGCGCAGCCAGATTGAAAAGGTGTAACTGATGAAACAGTGGATGAGTGTAAAAAAACTGGCTATTTCCGCCGCAATTTTGCTGGCGCTGCTATTCCCGCTGATGGGTTTCAAAATGTATTACGTTCATATTGGCGTGCTCAGCTTGCTGCATATCTTGTTGGCACTGGGGCTGAACCTGGTGGCTGGTTATGCCGGACAACTGTCGCTGGCGCAGGCGGCATTCTTTGGCATCGGCGCCTATGTTTCCGCTTTGTTGATGCTTAATCTGCATTGCTCGTTTTGGCTGGCGGCGCCGCTAGGCGCCTTGGCGGCCGGTTTGGTCGCAGTAGGAATTGGCTTGCCAACGCTTCGACTGAAAGGACCCTATTTCGTTATCTCGACAATGGGTTTTGGCGAAATCGTCCGTCTGGTCTTTTTGAACTGGGAATCGGTGACCCGGGGGCCAAACGGTCTGCCGGGCATCCCGGCGCCGGACCCGATTTCGCTTGGTTTTATGACGTTGACCTTTGAAAGCCGGGTTGAAAACTATTATCTAATTCTGGTAGTTTTACTGGTGGTGTTGGTTCTCTATTACAATCTGGTCCATTCACGGATCGGCAGAGCCTTGCGGGCAATTCGTAACGACTATATTGCCACCCAGGTGATGGGGATTCATGTCGCGTTTTACCGAATTCTGGCGTTTGGCGCCGGGGCGGCGATATCCGGGTTAACCGGCGCATTGTATGCCGGCTATATTCGGTTTGTCAGTCCCGACACCTTCACCATCGGTGAGTCGATCAACATCCTGATCATGATGGTCATCGGCGGCATGGGGACGATCAGCGGGCCGATCATCGGCGCGATTTTCATCACCTATCTGCTGGAGACGATGCGCGTGTTTGCTGAGTACCGGCTGGTAATCTACGGACTACTGATGTTCATTGTCATCCTATATATGCCGCAGGGGATCGCCGGCATGGCGGAAAAGATTTGGCTGCGTTTGACTGCTGCCAAGAAGGGGGCGTGACGCCATGCTGAAGTGTGAAGGATTAACTATCCGGTTTGGTGGGCTTTCAGCGATCGATAATCTCGATTTTGCGATTGCCGCCGGTGAAATTCGCGGCCTGATCGGGCCGAACGGTTCGGGAAAAACTACGCTGTTCAATTTGATTTCCGGACTATACACGCCGACATCCGGCTCAATCGTGTTTGAAGGCAAGGCAATTGCCGGCCGTCGCCCGGATGAAGTGACCCGGGCCGGGATCGCCCGGACCTTCCAGAACATCCGTTTGTTTGGCGATATGACGGTCTGGGAGAATTTATTGGTGGGACGCCATTCCCGCTTGAAGCAAACTGTGTTTGACGACATTTTTTCCACCGCGACCAAACGGCGCGAAGAGGCGTTTGCCAAGGAGATGCTGGAGTCACTGCTCAAACAGTTCCGCATGGAAAAACTGCGTGATGAATTGGCCAAGAATCTGCCGTATGGCTTGCAGCGCGAACTGGAAATTATGCGGGCGATGGCTTCAGAGCCGCGCCTTTTGATGCTGGATGAACCGGCAGCCGGCATGAACCCGCAGGAAACCGACCAACTGATGCTGCAGATTAAACGCTTGAAAGAGCTTGGCTTTACTGTATTGGTCGTGGAACATGACATGAAACTGGTGATGAATATTTGCGACAAGATCACCGTGCTTAACTATGGCAAAAAAATTGCCGAAGGGATTCCGTGCGACATCCAGGCACATCCTGAAGTCATTGGCGCTTATTTGGGAAAGCAGGTGAAGGATAGTGCTTAAAATCAGGGATTTATCTGTGCATTACGGCAAAATCAAAGCCGTGCGTCAGATCGATATGGATATCGAGCAGGGGGAAATCGTTTCGTTGATTGGCGCTAATGGTGCAGGCAAATCAACAACCCTACGGGCGTTGTCCGGGTTGGTAAAAACCGCCGGCGGCAGCGTGGAATTTGAAGGCAGGAATATAACAGGTTGGAGCGCCAAAGCGATTGTCGAGGCAGGCATCAGCCATTGTCCGGAAGGGCGGCAGATATTCCCCCGCATGACCGTGATGGAAAATCTGGAACTGGGCGCTTATACGCGTAAAGACACCAAGAATCTCAGCGCCGAATATGACCGGATCTTTGAATATTTTCCGGTGCTGGCGCAGCGGCGGACCCAACTCGGCGGCACGTTGTCCGGCGGCGAACAACAGATGCTGGCAATTGGCCGAGCGCTGATGTCCAAACCGAAGCTGCTG
>JBGSKE010000114.1:0-2307 GCA_041741355.1 Negativicutes bacterium
CGGCCAGGCCTGATAGAAAGAAGGGGCTAGTATGAACAAGGTTGTGCAGGTCGGACTTCTGGGCTTTGGCACCGTCGGCAGCGGCGTGGTGCAGATTTTTCAGAACAACGCGGCAATGATGGCGCACAAGACGGGTGCCGAGCTGAAAATCAAAACGATTCTGGTGCGGGACCTGCAAAAACCGCGCGCAATCCGTTGCGACGCGGTGCTGACGACAGACCCGGCTGCGATTATCGACGACCCGGATATTCGGATCGTGGTCGAATTGATGGGCGGCGAAGAACCGGCTCGCAGTCTGATGTTAGCGGCGCTAAAAAGCGGCAAGCATGTGGTGACGGCGAACAAGGACGTGATTGCCCGGCATGGGCGGGAGCTGTTTGCGGCAGCGGAACAAAATGGCGTGAATCTGCTGTTTGAAGCAAGCGTAGGCGGCGGTATTCCGATCATCCGTCCGCTGAAACGTTGCTTGGCTGCCAATCGGATTACCGAAGTGATGGGGATTGTCAATGGAACGACCAACTACATGCTGGACAAGATGACTTCTGATGGTGTTGACTTTGCCAGCGTGTTGGCCGAGGCGCAGGCCAAAGGCTATGCTGAAGCCGACCCGACTGCCGATGTCGGCGGCTGGGATGCGGCCCGTAAGATTGCTATTTTGGCTTCGATTGCCTTTGGAACGCGGGTTTCGCTTGATGATGTTTCTGTGGAAGGGATCACCCAGATTGAACCGGAAGACATCGACTATGGCCGGGAGCTCGGCTATATCGTAAAATTGTTGGCGATTGCGCAGGAGTCGGAAAAAGGCGTCAACGCCAGGGTGCATCCGGCGTTCATCCCTAAATCACACCCGCTGGCATCGGTCCGCGATGTGTTCAATGCGATTTTTGTCCGTGGCGACGCGGTAGGCGATACGATGTTCTATGGACGAGGCGCCGGCGCCTTGCCGACCGCCAGCGCGGTTTGCGCCGATGTGATGGAGGCGGCGCGGGATATCTGCGTTGACTCCACTAGTCATATCCTGTGCACCTGTTTTGAAGAAAAACGGATTTCCGGCATTGCCGAAACCGAATCCCCATATTACATTCGCCTTTTGGCCGAGGACCGCCCCGGCGTCATGGCGGCGATCGCCGGCGCTTTTGGTTCGCAGCAGGTCAGTCTCAACTCGGTCATTCAAAAACGTCGGGTCGGCAATCGGGCTGAAATTGTGCTGATTACCTACAAGGTCAATGACGCCGATCTACAGTTGGCTGTCCAGACTTTGGCCGGTCTTTCGGTCGTTAATAAGATATCGACGGTGATCCGGGTGGTTGGCGAAGATGGCGAATAATCGGCGGGTGCGGGTAAGGATTCCGGCGACAACTGCCAATTGCGGACCGGGATTTGATACGCTGGGAATTGCCTGCACCCTTTATAACGAAGTAACACTGGAATTGACCGGATCGGCCGGGCAGGTCGAGATTGACGTGACTGGCGACGGAGCTGATACCTTGCCGACCAACTCCCGCAATCTTGTTCTGCGTGCTGTGCGGATGGTGTTTGATAAAGTCGGTGAAACCCAAACTGGGATTCGCCTATCCCTGCTCAATGCGATTCCGTTGTCGCGTGGTCTGGGCAGTAGTTCGGCGGCGATTGTCGGCGGGCTGGTCGCCGCGAATGCGATTATTGGCAACCGATTCAATCAGGCTGAGATTCTCGATATGGCGACCGAAATGGAAGGTCATCCCGATAATGTGGCGCCGGCGCTGTACGGCGGATTCACCATTTCGGTCATGCAGGAAGCGCAGGTGCATTGTCTGCGGTTGCCGCTGCCAAGTGAACTAAAACTGGTGGTCTGCATCCCGGACTTCCGTCTGTCGACGCATAAGGCGCGGCAGGCGATCCCGGCGACAGTGCCGCATAAGGATGCAGTCTACAATGTCAGTCGGGCGGCTTTGCTGGTTGGAGCACTGGCTGGCGGACGGCTGGAGTATTTGTCTGAGGCGCTGGGGGATAAACTGCACCAACCCTATCGGGCGCCACTGATTCCCGGTATGCCGGAGGTATTTGCCGCAGGCAAAAAAGCCGGTGCATTGGGCGTGGCGATGAGTGGAGCGGGGCCGTCTTTGATGGCCTACACATTGGAACAACCGGAGGCGGTGGGAGAGGCGATGGTGGCGGCATTTGCCGCCGAACAGATCACGTCACGCCATGTGTGCCTGAATGTTGATTATGAAGGTGCGAAGGTCATCGAAACGGCTTGACTTCAGCCCCGAAAATGGGTACAATGGTATTCGTTAGTCGGGGCGTAGCTCAGTTTGGCTAGAGCGC
>JBGSKE010000115.1:0-11048 GCA_041741355.1 Negativicutes bacterium
ATGAAAGGTTACCAAAAGATTTCGGGCAAGAAACTTAAAACCGAGATCCTGTTCCAATTCTTGCCGATTTAAAAACCGCATGCGTGGCAAATGATCCAACCCAGGGCTGCCTACGGTGTAAACATGCGCCGGGTTTTCCCCGAGTTGGCGGACTCGGTTGGCAGATTTTGCATTGGTCACAAAATGCAAATGCGACATTTTGGTTATGCTGTGGCGGATGGCTTCGTCAAAGGCGCCTTCGGTAACGTCTCCACCGGCGATATGCGCCACCGGAATTAGTGCTATCAACGCCGACTGCGCGACAGCCAGCATTTCAAACCGGTCACCCAAAACAACAATCAAGTCCGGTTTCAGGCGCTCCCAGACATCGGCGAAACCGATGATTCCCAGACCGATCGATTTTGTGATGCCCGTCGCTGTGTCGCTGGACAGGAGCATTTCCACCTTTTCATCAATCGGGAACCCATCGTTTTCGATTGTTTTGTAGGTCAACCCGAACTCTGGCGACAAGTGCATCCCTGTTACAACAACTTGCAGGCAAAACGAATCATCAGCCTGAATTTCTTTCATCAACCAGTATAGTAAACCGTATTCAGCACGCGATCCGGTAACAACGCAAATCTTACGCATGGTCATATTTAGAGGAATACGCTACTGGGAACATTGATCAAGCGTGATTCTATGCTTTCTGCAATTGTCAGATCCATCCGCGGACAGTCTTTATACATAGGCAACTTGTGCATCAGTATCCAGGCTGGTCGCACCATAATACCGGAGGTGTTTAGCAATTGAAGGATGTCGTTTCGCTGATCTGCCTGCTGTTGATCCAACATTAGCACATTGAGCCAATAGTTACTTGTGGAAAAATCAGGTTCCGCAAACACACGAATACCTTTAACATCGAGAAACGCCTGTTGATATCGCCTGGCTAGTGCTCTTTTTTGCTCAAGAAATCTTGGCAGCGCTTCCAGTTGAGCGCACCCCAGCGCCGCATTAATATTGGGCATGCGATAATTATAGCCCACCCTGTCATGGAAAAAGTCCCATGCATGGGGCAGTTTCGCCGTAGTTGTAATATGCTTTGCCAAACGGCCCAAAGACTCGTCATTTGTCAGTAAGGCACCACCGCCACCGGTAGTGATTATTTTGTTTCCATTAAAGCTCATTGCATTAATCCGGCCAAAAGTTCCCGTGTGCCGTCCTTTGTAATAAGTCCCAAGCGATTCGGCAGCATCTTCCACCAATGCAAGATGGTACTTTTCACAAACATCGATCAACGGGTCCAAATCCATCGAATGACCAAAAGTGTGCATAGGAACAACCGCGCTGATCCGTCGTCCCGTAATGCGGTTGTAGCAGGCGCCATCACGGATGACGCCGACTTCTTTCAAGTATTGATCTAATTTTCCTGGGTCAAGCCCCAACGTGTTTTCAGCCGAGTCGACAAAGTGCGGGATAGCGCCTGTATAAGCGATTGCATTTGCAGTGGCAATAAAAGTTAAATCCGGCGCCAGAACCTCGTCATCCCGTTCGACGCCAGCCAGCTGGAGGCATACGTGCAAAGCGGCAGTCCCGTTTACAACAGCAACGGCAAAACGTGCTCCGGTAAATTCGACCAGATTTTTTTCAAAGGTATCAACATACTTGCCGGCTGAAGAAACCCACCGCGTGTCGATACATTCTTTGACATATTTCCACTCATTACCTTCAAAGCAGGGTTCATGCAATGCAACATTCTGGGGAACTACCGACTGCATGGTTTTTAATACAGTTTGCGACAAGCCCGACATGGCGTCTCACCCTCCATTCCAGCTGATTGGCCTCTATCGGCGCGGATAGTCTATTTCGTAATTTCCGTAAAAATTGCGTTCAGCGTCAACATTTAAAAAGAATTTTTGATCAAGGCAGTGAATCAGTTCGGCAATGCCATCATCAACAGAACACGTTGGCTCGAAAAGCAGCGTCTCTCTGACTTTGCTGAAATTAACCCGATAGTTGCGAGGATCGGAACCATGTTCCTTGTATGAGACAGGCGCTTCAGGCAGCTTTGCTTTTACGGCGTTAACAATCATCTGTTTTGTGAAATTATTTTTTTCGCCGCCGGCATTGAATACTTCAAATGACACCCGTTCTTCCGGTGCTTCCAGCGTTCGTTGAATCAAAATTGAGAAGTCGCGAACGTGACAGTATGGACGCCAAGTTTCCGCATCAAAAACAACAAGGTCTTTGTTTAGATACATGTCACGGGTAAATTCATTAACAGTCAGGTCAAAGCGCATGCGGGGCGACACTCCGAAAGCAGTGGCGAAACGCAGAACGGTCGGACAGTAATCCACCTTGCCCTGCCCCGAAAGCAACAACTGTTCCATCTCCACTTTCGCTTTCGCATAGAGCGATAGTGGTTTTAGCGGAAACAATTCATCTGCCAACACATCGCCTTCAATCAACCCATAATTGGAGCAGGTGGAAACGAAAATCACTTTTGCCAACCCTTTGCCGTTTAACTCTTGTATGGTTTGGCGAATTGCATCCGTGTTGATAATTTGTGAGGCTTCAGGATATTTTTTCGTTATTGGATCACCCACCAACCCCGCCAAAATGACTACATCCGTGACGTCTTTTAGTCCCGCTGCCACAAATTCACGATCTGCCATGTCGCCAAATGCAAACTCGTAGTTTGGGCGGCCCAAAAACGGCAGGACGCATCTCTCATTGTTATATAGCAACAAATCCAGACATTTGACCGCATAACCCTGCTGCAACAAATGATCCGTCAGCATGGTTCCAATATAACCTGCGCCGCCGAAAATAGCGACCTTACGCCGTTCGATTCCCTGATGTTTCTTGTTTAGGTGGTCGAAAAGCCGGACTCCCTCGCGAAAGATTTCAGCTTGATACCCTAAAGGAAGGTCTGCATTGTTTTTGATAACGTCGTCGAGCAAATGCTTTTGAAAAGTTTTCATTTTTACACTCCTCACTGCCATTTTTTATGCTGTGTAAACCACGAAAAGAGGTTTCCCCTTTAACATCTTTTCAGCAAGTCTTTCGTATTCTTCGTCGGACAGCACTAACGCCCGGATTTTTCGCCCGCCGATTTTCGGTTCGGTGATCTGGATCAGTTCGTCCAGAACATTGCGGTCAACTTTGCCCACAATGACGATATCGATGACCCCGCTATCAATGCCGCGCGCGTAATCATCCGTAATAAAGGCAAATTTTACATCGCCCAGACGTGCGACCACATCATCAACCAGTTTATCAATCCCCAGTGATTTTTTTACGATATTTTGAATATCGGAAAACAAAGGATGGGCGGTATTGGCTCTAAACGATTTGGTCCTCCCGTCGGGCACAGATTCCAGTAGTTTCGCTTTTTCCAGGCGGTCCAGTTCTACCCGCACACCGTTGGACGATTCACCCAGTTCTGTTGCGAGCTCGCGCAGGTATGCCTTGCGTTCCGGATTCATAAAAAACCGGAGTAAAAGTTGAATGCGGGTCTTCGAGGTGATAATAGATTCCAGCATCGTATGCCTCTTTTTTACTTTATATTGAGTAAAATAATTACTCATCATTTATTTTTTATTATTTCTCTGCCAATGCAAAGATTCCTGCAATCATCAAAGGTTTTTCAAATAAAATAAAAGAAGGCCAGCTTTATTTGTGCTGGCATCTTTTATTCTGAAGGTTTATAGGTGGGAACCAGTGATGCGATTCGAGCCTTGATTTGTTCTCCCTCAAGAATTGGCGCTAGTTCCGTCAATTGGCTTGACAACTGTGCACTATCCACTTGTCGTAAATTGGCCGTAAAAATTTTCTCATGTTGGGTGGCTCGTGTTCCTTCTTCGGCCGTGAGCAGTTCTTCAAACAGTTTTTCGCCACGCCGCACATTTGTAAATGCAATCTCAATATCTCTATAGGGCTCATAGCCGGACAGTCTGATCAGATCTTCCGCCATATCGAGAATACGGACCGGGTCCCCCATATCGAGGACAAACACTTCCCCGCCTTTGGCTATCGCTCCTGCTTGCAATACCAGTTGGCTCGCCTCGGGAATGGTCATGAAATAACGCTTCATTTCCGGATCGGTAATCGTCAGCGGTCCGCCAGTCGCGATCTGTTTCTTGAATAATGGCACCACACTGCCGCGGCTGCCAAGCACATTGCCAAACCGGACCGCAGCAAACCGCGTCTTGCTCCGTTGGCTTAAACATTGAACGACCATCTCTGCTACACGCTTGGTAGCCCCCATGACGCTCGTTGGATTGACTGCTTTGTCTGTGGAGATCATGATGAAGGTTTCCACCCCAGACATATCGGCTGCCTCGGCAACGACTTTGGTGCCGAAAATGTTGTTGCGGACCGATTCAACCGGCTGTAATTCCATCAAAGGTAAGTGCTTGTGAGCGGCCGCATGGAATATGACCTGGGGAGCGCACGCAGAAAAAATCTGCCGAATCCGTTCCGAATCCCGCACATCGGCAATGATCGGTTCCACAACAATGCGTGGATGATGTTGCCGCAATTCCTGATCAATATCATAAATGCTGTTTTCGCCTTTTCCCAGCAGATACAGTGCTTCCGGTTCAAATCGGGCGATCTGGCGACAAATCTCGGCACCAATGGAGCCTCCCGCTCCCGTGACCAAGACCCGTTTTCCTTTCAAATAACTGGAAATCGCGTCCATATCCAATTTTACCGGATCACGCCGCAACAGATCCTCGAGATCAACATTACGCAAGCTCTGCAAACTGACCCGGCCATCGATCAGGTCTGAAAGTCCAGGCAGGATTTTTACCGCACAGCCGGTTTCCCGGCACTTGTTCACCAATGTGCGCACGATCGCCCCGGATACCGAAGGAACAGCAATCATAATTTCGGCGACCTTGTGGGCTGCCGCCAAATGGACCATCTCCTCCCGTCCGCCCAAAACCGGAATGCCCATCAGGCGTTGACCCCATTTTGTTGCGTCATCATCAATAAAACCAACCACCTGTCGAGTATCGGACCAACGGTTGCGAATTTCTTTGGCCAACATCGCTCCGGCGTCACCCGCTCCGATGATCAGAATCTTTACAGACGGGTTCATCAGCCGAATTCGGAAATAGTAGTAAATTCGCAGCCCCAATCGGCTAAATCCAACAAACGCGATGAGCATCAGCCAACTAAGCAGATGGATACTCCTGGGAATGCCGGACTTTGTATAAATCATTGTACCGGTAATCACCGCCGAACTGGCAGATACCGCGCCGATGATCGCCAGCATTTCATGGATGCTGGCATACCGCCACATCCGATGGTATAAACGAAAAAGATAAAAAGTCACCAACCGAACACCCAAAATGAACGGCAAAAAGGGAATCAGTAGTTTATAATAGCTCGGGTCCACGTCTCCTTCAAAACGGATGAATAGACTGATAAACGACACCGCACAAACAAGAATAGCATCATGCACAAACAAAAGAATCGGAATCCAATATCGGCGGAGAAACAATTTGATTTAACCTCCCAAAGCGCCACACTCTAATATTAAACTATTTAATTTATATAAATTATAACATGTCCCCACAACCGAATCTGCGTGTTTACACTACATAAAAAAACATTGTTACCGATTTGTAAAGGATATTGGACACAGCTTCTTTCCTTGGGCTTCAACCAATGGTCGCAGACTTTCATAGGCTACATAGTCGATATCCAATCGATAAAAAGCATCTGCCTGTTCGAGTATGGGTATACAACCTGTGTCTTTTACTTCAGCAGGAATCTCGAATCGTGTTTGCAATAATGAGGGCCTATTCAGAACTCGCACACCAGTAGAAATAATCTCGGCGGATGAATGTAAGGCGCAAAGTATGAAAAAATAACCAAACCATTTCCGTCCCTGACAGGAAAAATCGAGCTGCGGATGCAGTAACAAGAATGAGATCATCAACACAGCCAAAGCAGGCTCAAAATATCGCGATCCAACTTCAGCATAGGATATAAAATACCCGAAGAAAAGTGCTGATCCATATAAGAAGCTCAGCAGCGCCGGGAACTTAACCTTATTGTAATCTCGAATCACCCGTTTGGCCGATAAGAACCATAGGATTAAATGGATAAAGATAAACGGCAATCTATCCAAAAACATTTTCACCCAAATCCAAACCCCGCCAGTCCCCAAAATGCCGGTTTGGCTGCTTCGGACATGTATCACATTGAATCCCGCTATATAATTGACCGGGTCAAAAGAATAATTAAAATAATTACCTGCTATATTTCCGACGATGGCGATAACCATTACCGGCAATAATCCAGCACTGCCGACAGTATTGATTTTCAAAATTCGACCGAGATATAGGCATATGCCGCACATGCCTATCGCCATTAGTAAAACCAGACTTATTTCATTTTTCCCAAATCCGACAAAAAAAGATGCGAAAAACAGCAGGAGATATAGCCCACTGCTGGGAAGTTTCGGGCTGGAAAACAAGAAGATCACGACGGAAAAAAGCCCTGCAGTCAGCACGCCTACACTCGCATCAATGTTGATGTTGGTAGTATTTAACAGCGATGCCGGCCAAACCGCGAGGCAATAAAACAATAATACTTTATACTTTTCCCCTGGCATACTATCCGGCTGAGTATCCCTGCGCAAATGTCTCCACGCAATAATCAGCGCAAGCCAAACAACATATTCAAACAGCGAGTAGGAAAAGCGCGCCAGAATGGTTAGCCAAAGATCAGGCCAACTAGAATAATCCACCAACCAATTCACTAACATTCCCCAATGTCTCAGCACTTCGTAAATTAACGCTGGATGTTCAATAAGCGTATAAATCGTCACGCCGCCCAACCGTCCAACTTGAGAGTACTCCGGCCCGGGAGGGTAATAGAGAAAGATATTCGCAAAAATTCCCTCTTCCCCTCTGAGTATCAGTGGGTAAAAAATAAGACGGCTCAAAAAATACAAGAGTGTAAAAATCACCATCTGCCGTTGCGTCATATGGATAGAAACCTCGGTGATGCACACACCAGCAGTCTCAAGACTATCATTAATATACTCCCCTTTGCATCGGAATATTGCCCAATAAAGATACTCTGTCAAGCTGATTGTCAGCATTATACATATTATACATGCAACTTGCCTTCCGACAAAATATTGCTCCCCGCTTGCTTATATGATATCTTTAAATTCGAAATTATTTGCACCACTTTAAAATTTTTCCATGAAAGTCGGAGGAAGCCCATGTCGCTCAAACTCATAGAATTTTGTCTCTCTGGATATGCTCTTGTTTCTTCTGTAAATATCGCCATTGCTTTCGCTCTGCTCGATTTCGCTTTTTTATTCGCTTTTATTTCCTGGGCAGATTTGCGTAATACCTTTAATGCCCAAAAGACGCTACTGTTTCGAATGTCATTTTTTTGGATTGTACTGGGGCTATCGGCATTGTTGTCGAAACATTGGGATATGGCATTAAAACCCCTTTTATCGTCTATTTATTTTGTTTTACCCCCGTTCTTGCTAAGTCTAACTTTTCTTCGTTCTTCTTCAGTTAAATTGCGCATAATGATTTTTTTCTCTTTATCTCTGGGTGCCTCTTGTATTTGGGCGATTTGGCAATATTCCAACGGAATGTTGAGAGCGCAAGGGTTTATCGACATCTTGGAATTGGGCTCCTTTATTGCCTTGCTATTTCCGTTTTTCGCCACGAGTGCTTTAGAAATGCAGCAGTTTTCATTTCGCCAGCGAATCTATTTTGCCGGAGTCAGTCTGCTACTGCTTGTGGGCCTTCTTTGCAATGGAACTGCGGGCATTATTCTTTCAGTGGGAACAGTCGCTCTAATCAATATATTGATAATGCGCAAACATCGTATCCTATTCGTCTTGGTTTCACTAGGCCTACTGATCCTCTTCTGGGGAGCAACCTTCTTGACTTCCGAAACAACTAACCGGCTGCACCACATAATTGACCAAAAAGCAAATACAGCTGCACAGCGTTACAGTTTGTGGCAAAGTGCCGGTCATATGTTTCTGGATCATCCACTCTTGGGCGTCGGACTTGGCCAATTTTCTAAAAACTATCGAGAAATCTACATCGACAAAAAGTTTTGGATTGAGGAAGCAACTCTCTCAGGCGGACTCGATCACGCACACCCGCATAATATTTACCTCCATTTATTAACTGAAACTGGCATCATCGGACTATTAGCGTTTCTCAGTCTCTATGGCTATGTTCTAATTCATTATTGGCAAGCTTTGCGCAGGGCTGGACCTAACTACATCTGGATCAAGGCTGTTTTCTTATCCATCATTACTTTTTTGCTTTGTGGCCTCACCGAAAACTTTTTATTTGGTGTTAACCTCGCGACTCAACTATTATGGTTTTTGATCGGGATGACTTGGAATCTCGATAAGATTGATTTGAAAAGCCACCTATGATATTGTGTATTGGATGAAATTCACTCCCGTTTTAATCTGTATATAGCGTGCAATACTTATTACCAGTTATGTTTGCGTTGAGGTGTAAGTGGTATGATAAAAGTTTTATTTTCCTGGCATGCAGCTGTTCTTGCTGCCAATCAGAATTATGTGGCTCACCTCGCAACCGAATCCGACATGAAGATCACTTTGCTTGTGCCCCCTAGCTGGGATGAGTCAACCGCTATGGTGGAAGCCTATATTCCTGCAACTGGGTCATCATACAAGGTCCGCATAGACCAAGTTAAGAAAGCTTACAAGGGTCTGAGTTTTCGTTATAAAAACATCCGGACAACGCTACAAGAAGAGCAACCTGATGTCATTTTTTTATATGAAGAACCCTTTTCTTATGCTGCGTGGCAAATTCTCTATTGGAAACGAAAATTTTGCCCTAAGGCAAAATTTATTTTTTATACCTGGCAAAACCTGGACTGTCGCTATTCTTTTTTTCACAAACAAGCTGAAAAATATGTTTTTAAATATAGTGACCTTGCCGTAGCTGGATCTGATGATGTAGAGAAGGTTCTTCGCCTCCATGGTTTTAACAAAAACATTCGCCGCGTTCCGTTAGCGCTTGATCCAACAGATTTCCCAATTATTGATGGCTCACCCTTGCGCAAGGAACTGGGATTACACAGCTTTACTCTGGGTTATATCGGGAGGCTTGCCAAAGAAAAAGGCCTTGAGGATCTATTTCACGCCCTGGCGTTGCTGTCCGACCGTCCATGGCAACTGTTAATGATTGGAAGCGGCCCCGATGAATCAGCGCTGCGAAACCTAGCCTCTCGATTGCGTATCGCTGACAATATTACCTGGATTTCTTATGTTAAAAACACAGAAATGTATCGATATTATCCGGCTATGGATGCATTTATCTTACCATCCCGTACTACAGTCGATTGGAAAGAGCAATTTGGCCGCGTATTAATTGAAGCAATGATTTGCGGAACTCCGGTCATTGGTTCTTCTTCTGGCGAAATCCCGCTTGTAATTGGTGATACAGGACTCGTTTTTCCGGAGCAAGATGTGCAAAGCTTGGCCAATTCTATAATGAAATTAATCGATAACCCCGACTTACGGCAAAGGTTTTCCGAACTTGGCCGCACAAGGGTTTTAGAACATTTTACCTGGGAAAGAATCGCGCAACAGACCGCTGATATCATTCGCGAAGTCGTCGATAGGAGAGCTAAATGAAAGTTTTGTTTGCCTGCCGCCCACAGATATTTTCTGTTCCGGGCGGTGATACTGTCCAATTACTTAAGATGAAAAAACACTTGGCTTCATGCGCTGGAATTGAGGCAGTAATTTCACCTGATCCTACAGAAATTCGCCGTGGCGCTTGTGATTTAGTCCATGTTTTCAATCTTTTTGACATCGAATCCATGCATGCACAAATAAACCGTGCGCGGGAAATCGCAATTCCTGCTGTAATCACGACAAATTACTGGAATCCACTGGAATTTTTCTTTGAGACTTCCCATTCAGTGTTTCACCAACTGGCCCGAGCCGTTTTGCCACGCAAAATGGTATTTGAATACTATTGTCAGCAAAAACGGCAACGCATGCAGCACGATTTGCAATTGCAGCACGAAGCATTGGCTGCTGCAGCGCTGATCCTCCCAAATTCCAAAGGTGAGGCGCTTGAATTACAACGCGACTTTGATTTGCCCGCAGACAAGTTTGCCGTAGTTTATAATGCAGTAGACGTTGAAGATATCGAGGCAGCCGATCCGAATTTATTTGCCGAACATTATGGAATCCGAGATTTTGTTCTCTGTGTGGGCCGATTTGAAGAACGCAAGAACCAGCTGGGTATTGCGCGCTCTTTAGCTGGATTGTCGACGCCGGTTGTATTCATCGGCGGAGTCCCTTCCTATCAACGCGCCTATTTTGAATCGTGTCAAAAAGCTGCGGCAAAGATCCCCAAGGTTATATTCCTCGAAGGATTGCCTCAGCAGGAAGTGTTTAGCGCCATGAAAGCGGCAAAAGTCCATCTGCTCGGCAGTTGGTGGGAAAATACGGGCCTCGTCAGTCTGGAAGCTGCATTATGCGGCTGCAATGTCGTAACAACCAATCGGGCACCCTGGCAGGAGTATTTTGGCCAAGATGCCTGGGTCTGCGACCCTGCAGATCCTGCTGCCTTGCGTGCTGCAGTGGAAGCAGCCTTGCAAGCTCCTTTTAACAGTAGTCTGTCCGAACGAATTCGGCAGCATTTCACTTGGGATCAATCTGTGCAAAGCTTGCAACATGCTTATAGCTTGGTGTTGCAGGAGACCGGACGATGACTCTGACTGAACGAATCTTGTTGTTGAAAATGGACCACATCGGCGATGCGCTATGGTCGTTTCCGGCGATTCGTTTTCTTCGCACAACACGACCTGCGGCGCAGATCGATATGCTGTGTACGCCTTATCTAGCCGAAGCTTTCCAGCACCTGGATTCACTGAATCAGGTCATTCATTTCGACTATTCTTGGTCAGTCTCGCACCGTTGGAGCGTTCTCAGGCAATTACACCGGAGTCATTATGATGCGGCGATCGTGCTGGGCCCAGTGGATAAAATCAATCATCTCGCCTATCTGTCGGGA
>JBGSKE010000116.1:0-2284 GCA_041741355.1 Negativicutes bacterium
TCGACCGATTTCATCTGCGCTGACAGGGAAAAGAATAGGGTATAGGCCACACCTGTATGTAATATCCCTAATAGGATGGTGAAAATAATCGCCATTGCATCCAATCTGATAACTGTGAGCACATTTCCATCCATCAATACAAAGGGCAGTAAGACGATCATCGCGGTAAATATTTGTGCAAAAGTGGCTGTTTGATTATCCAACCGGACTTTAATGCTGCGGTTGATCAGCACAATTGTTGCATAAAGCAGACCGGAAACGGCGCTAAGCGCCATTCCCATGTAGCCGTATCCTTCCAGCAAATCATGACCGACAATCATCAGCAGCCCGAGAAACGAGGCGCAGATCACAGCAATCTGGAGCTTTGAAATAGTTTCTTTTAATAGCAACGGCGCCGCAATCATGACATAGACGGGGCACATATTGTAAATGATTACAGCCGAAGAAATGCTAGTATGCTTAAACCCATAGAACAACGTTAACCAGCCAAAACCGAGTAACACCCCGGAAAAAAAATATGGTTTTAACAGCGGCGGCTTTAGCTTAGCCGTTTTTTTCATTTTCAAGGCCGCGAACAGGACTGGCAAAGCAATTAAGGCTCTGAGAAAAGCTAAGCTCAAAGCGGACAAAGGGATCGATCGGGTAAAGACCCCCAAGCTACCCCAAATAATCATAACCAAAACTAATTTAACTCTATTCATCGTGCGCCCCCCTATTTTTGCTAACTATAAATTAGCTTAATAATCAGGCGCTGTATTGGACAAAATTGGCGCAGAGGCAGGTTTTCGTCAGCTAATCAATTGCTCCCGATAAGTTCCCGGCGTAACCCCATACATCTTCTTGAATTCTCTAATGAAATGCGATTGGTCGTAAAATCTCAGCTCAGCGCAAATGTCGAACACGTCCGCGCCTTGGCTTAGTAGCTTCTTTGCTTCTGCTACGCGAGATTGCAGGTGGTAGGCAGACGGCGTGGTGACATAAAGCTTCTTGAAATTCTTGATGAGCGAAAATTTATTTAAACCGGAGATTTGCTGCAGCGTGTCCAAGGTAATTACGTCATATACGTGAGCTAGTATATAATCATGGATCAGCTTGGTGCTAGCGCTGATATCCGTGCTAATTGCGGCAACGTCCTTTTCGCCAAACTCTAGCAACAGATCAATCAGGATGTTTTCCAAAGTGTCGGGATCTTTTTCCAGTAGCAATTGTTCAATGAAACAGATCAATTTCCTGGTTTGATCGCCGGCCAGCTTTTTTGCCTGGCTAAAATTGACCGCGCCGTTGTAGTAACTGGGATCGACAAATAGCATCACATATGCCCAGTGCTTGATATCGTTCGGGGCGCACTGGTGTGTCATCAATGGCGGGATAATGACCCCGTCGCCTGATCGATAAATGATCGTCCGGTCGTTAAACGCCAGATCGGTGGAGCCTTCTTCAATGAATCCTAAGGAAAGTTCATTATGAACATGGGACTTATAGGCATGGGGGATGTTTCTGCACCGCTTGATTTCCACGCCTTCAATAATGCTTCTGCTAAATTCCAGATGCCGGTCTTGCAGAATGCTAGTCGTAAAATCTTGGCCTGATTTATTCAAAAACAGCACGTTCCTTTCCCTGAGGTTGCGTAACGAACTGGGCCGCACTCGCCGCTTGGATTTATTCTAGCTGATTTTGCGAGCGGAAGCCAATTTATTATGTGTGAGAACCGGTTCCGGCGCGTGGCGGCGAGGGTATTGTTTATAAAAGATGACAAATAATACGTGCGTTAACAATGAAGGAATTTAAAAAAACACAAAGGAAAAATCGAAAAAGTATGGAATTGTATGTAATAACTACTATACATAGTGAGGGTAAACCGGTTTTTTATTTGCAAAAGTTACGAAACGAAGCAATGGTTTGTTTTTCAAAAGTAAATTACGGAGCGTGTATCTTTGAACATTGCAGACCAGAACCACACCCCGATTTATCAAAACATAAATTTTTGGCGCAGCATAGCCGAACAGGCGGCTGACGTCATTCTCGGCATTCATCTCGACGGAACAATCTGCTATGCAAACCAAAGCGCGTCGCGCATTTACGGCTATTCGCAACAAGAACTGCATGGCATGCATATCGTGCAATTGCGTGCGCCGGAGAGCAAAGGCGACTTGGCGGCCCAGTTTGCCGAGGCCAAACAAACCGGCGTTCTGTTTCGCACCAAGCATGTGCGAAAGGATGGACAAATTTTTCCGGTTGAAGTGAATTCCCGTTGCGTGGATATGCCGGAAGGGCAAGTGGTGCT
>JBGSKE010000117.1:0-8621 GCA_041741355.1 Negativicutes bacterium
CCAGGAAGAACAGGGAAGTTAAATAATGGGAGGAATTAAGGATGAAATTGAGAGTTGGCGCCAAAATTGCTGCGGGGTTTGCTGTTATTCTGGTCATTTTATTTGTGATGGGAGGCTATGCTTACTATAAGGCGGGCGAGACGGGCGATCACCTGGATAATATCGAGCGGGCCAATTTGCGCGGCGGCTTTGCCGCCCATGCACAGCAAAGCTTTCTCGGCGCCGTGCTTGGCGCCCGTGGCTATATGGCCTATGGCAATGAAGACTTTGTGAAACAGACCGATGAAAAGTTTAACGAAGCGATTAAATATGCCGAAGAAGCAAAGAAATCCGCTCGCCGGCCGGAGATACAAGCGGAAATAGCCAAATTCATTGACAATGTGCGCAAATACAAAGAAGGCGTACAAGGGCGGCTATTCCCGGCAGTAAAGGCCTTTCATCTGGAAAAGAACTCGCCGACCGCCAATTTAGCGATCATGCGTGAACTGGAAGCCAGATATATTGGTATCGGACGCGAATTGGTGCCATTTTCGGAGACGATTGGCAAGGCTAGCGTGGTAGTAGCAGATGAAGCAGAAAAGACAACGAAAGATCGGCTGAAGTTGCTTGACGATATCGTCACTGCCCAGGAACGATTGATGCTGATTTTGACGGTAGTGTCATTGATTGTAGGCATTTTCATCAGCGTAATGCTGACGCGCAGCATTACCAAGCCGTTGACGGCGATGCGCGGTCGGGTGGACGAGATGGCGCAGGGCCGGTTTGATAAAGATATGGAAAAAACATTCCTCAATCGTAGCGATGAATTTGGTGATATGGCCAAAGCATTTGATGCGATGACCCGCAACATGCGGACGATGATCCGGCAGGTTTCGCAGTCCTCCGAACAGGTAGCGGCTTCGTCCGAGCAATTGACGGCAGGCGCCCAACAGTCGGCGGAAGCCTCAAACAATATCGCTACGTCAATTACGCAGGTCGCTCAGGGCAGCGAAAAACAGGTTTCGGCCGTAAACGATACTTCCGCCATCGTGGAAGAAATTTCGGCGACGATGGAAGAGGTTTCCGCCACAGCCGCCGAGATGGCCACGATGTCCGAACAGGCAGCCGGTGCGGCCACCGAAGGCAAGCAGTCGGTTGACCGGGCGGTGACGCAAATGCGCGAAGTCAGCGTGGGGGCTAAACAAGCGCAGTCAGCGGCGGAAGAACTCAAAACAAGTTCGGCTCAGATCGGTGAAATTGTTGGCCTGATCTCGACCATTGCCGGACAAACAAATTTGCTGGCGCTGAACGCGGCGATTGAAGCCGCGCGGGCCGGTGAGCAGGGACGCGGTTTCGCCGTGGTCGCCGAGGAAGTGCGTAAACTGGCGGAGCAGTCTGAGACGGCGGCGCATCAGATTAAAACCTTGGTTGGCAGCAACCACACCAGTATCGGTAATGTAGTCGGCGCGATTGATGTCGCGATTCGTGATATCGCCCAGGGCGTGGAACTGGTCAATGTGGCCGGTACAAACTTCGCGGCGATTAACGGGCAGGTGCAGCAGGTAACCGATCAGGTCCGCATCATCGCCAAAGCGATCAATGAGGCAGCTGTCGGCAGTCAGCGGATTGTCGGTTCGATCCGCGAAGTCGAGAATCTAAGTCGCGATGCAGCAGCCGAGTCGCAGAACGTCTCAGCGGCAACAGAGGAACAGTCTGCGTCGATGCAGGAAATCGCCGCTTCCAGTCAGGCGCTGGCCAAGCTGGCCGAGGGATTGCAGCAGGCGGTCGCCAAATTCCGGATTTAAAGACTTTGATTGGGATAAGCGGTTCGCAGGTACGGTCTCCTGTCTGGTTTGCGCTGGGCAGGAGACTGCCAATTTCAAGTCGAAGTAACAAGAAAAAAAGCAATCTGATATAGCGTATAGAGGAGATCGGCAATGAAACGCTTGACGGCGCGTTTTCCGCTTCAACGACTTTTCCAAGTGTCTTTTATGCTGCAGTTTCTGTTTGCGGCAGGACTGATCGCTTTTCTGCTAGTGCGCGGAGGGCAGCAGGCAGTGGATGAAGTGCTGACAGAGATGCGGCAAGAAGTGCTGGAGCGGGTCTATGACCACTTGAGCTTTCATCTGAATGAACCGGTGCAACTAAACCGCCTGCATGCGGCGGCTTGGAATACTGGCGCATTAAAACTATCAGACGCGTTGAGCCGCGAACGGCACTTCTACAACCATCTCCGTGTTTTTCCCGAGGCCGCGATGACTTTTGTCGGCTTACCGGATGGCAGTTTTTATGGCTCCCGCCGCACTCGCGCCGGTGATATCCAGGTCGTGCGCAATAACGCGACAACAGGCGGCGACTCTTGGTATTATGCTGTCTCAATGCAAGGACTGGCCGGCAAGCGGCAGGATGTTTTCCGCAAGTTTGACCCACGTACTCGGCCTTGGTATGCAGGCGCCGAGCAACACGGGGCGCCAACATTCACCAGCGTATATCGGCATTTTGTCTTTCCTGAGCCGACGATTACGGCGGCTCATCCGGTATTTGACGAGGCAGGCAGGCTGGCCGGCGTATTCGGTGTCGATTATTTGTTGTCCGGTTTGGGCGATATGCTGCGGAAGATCCCTGTCGGGGCTTCGGGCCAGGTGTTCATTACAGATTCCGCCGGCTACCTTGTGGCAGCCTCGGCGGTTCGCGAGTTGTTTGTCACCAAGGACAGCCGACTCGAGCGAATTCGGGCGAGCGAAGCTGATAATCCAGTGCTGCGACTTGCGTCAGCCGACGCGCCGCAAGAAGCACCGAGCGTATCGCGCGAAATCGTGCACGATCAGCGTTCTTATATGGTCGATTCGCGGGCGTTTCGCGAGAATGGCCTGGACTGGCGGATCCATGTGGTGCTGGCCAGCGACGATTATTTGGGCGGACTAAAAAAAGCAGTGACTCGCACTGGCGTGGTTACAATTTTTGCAATTCTGATGGTTTTTTTGGTGGCCATGTTAACCGCCGCCTGGATTGTGCGACCGATTCTGCGGCTCAATGCCGCCGCCGGCGAACTGGCGGAAGGCCGGTTGCGCGAAGTGCCGGATACGCAGCGAAGCGATGAACTGGGGCAGCTGGCTCGCTCTTTCAATACAATGGCGGTGCAAATCACCGGATTTGTCGAGCGACTGGAGTCTAAAGTTGCAGAACGTACCTGTGAGCTGGCCGCGAAGACTGATGAAGAACAGCGGGCCCGGCTGACTTTGCATCGGGAATTGGAAAAGGCCGGACAGGAACAACGAATGATGTTGCCGACCGATATTGAATTGCCGCAATTGAGCGTGCGGGTGGTTTATCAGCCGCATGCCTTGGTCAGCGGCGACTTTTGCAGTTATCGCTGGCGGCAGGAAGGTAGCGTTTTATTCGGTTATCTGATCGACGTGACGGGGCATGGCGCGGCCACAGCGCTGCGTACCGCCGCAATGAACGTGTTGATGCATGAAAGTATGCTGAACGAAGAATCCTTGCTTTCGCGGATGTACGAGTTAAATCGCCGAGCTGAAGCCTATTTTCAAGATGATGTTCTGATCGCCGCCTGTTGTTTTGAAATCGATTTGGCGCGACAGGAACTGCGCTATGTTGCTGCCGGGATCACCGAGTTTTTTGCTGACGCGGCGGCGGTGCAGGGTCGGGTGATGACCCCGGGCTCGCTGCTTGGCCTCTCCACAGAACCGGACTTTTTGCTTTACCAAGCGCCAATCAAAGCCGGAGACCTGTTTTGTATCTACAGCGACGGGATCGGCGATCGGCTGAATGAAGGACGACAGTTGCCGCAAGGCGGCTCATTGCCTGCGTTGCTTTCAGCCGTAAACGAGCTGGCCGCCATCGGAGTTTGCCGTGATGACGTGACAGCGCTGTGCATACGGATCGGCGAAATTACTCAATAATCCTTGCTGCCGCTGCCCGGTTTGTCCGATTTTATCAAGCCCAGCTCTTTGGCGACGCTGCTGTCATAATAAGCAACGATCACACGGAATGGGTGGGTCTGCGGCGTGGGGTCTGCGGCAGTAAGTTTTGTTGTGTTTTTGCGGATTTCCAGATCGGCAACATAGTTTTTCCCCAGGTCCCAGGCCATGTAATTATCTAAAAATTTTCCCCTATCCACGAATGGTTGGCCATAGCGTCCGGACAACCCTTGTTTTACGGTGTTGAAACGGTCGAGGACATGGTCTTCCTTGAGCGGCCAGGAAATTCTGACTTGCCACATTTTGCCCTGATAAAAATATACATAAATCCAGGCGTCGGGA
Organism: Negativicutes bacterium; assembly: GCA_041741355.1. Classification (GTDB taxonomy): domain Bacteria; phylum Bacillota; class Negativicutes; order UBA1444; family UBA1444; genus UBA1444. Next base: position 4,263 of record JBGSKE010000117.1, read on the forward strand.
AAATCGGCGTACGGGCCGAAATAACCTTTCCAGGAGTTTTGGCCATCCTTGCCGCCCATGAACGAGTAGGGTCCCGACATTTTCGGGCGTTGCAGCAGGATGGTCTTTGTATCGGCTTCGTTGGCGCCCCAGGGAACACCCAGCACTTTATCGGCCTTTAAGACTTCGAGCGGCATGCCGTTTTTCCACTGCCCCTCGTGGATGACTTTGCCTGTCGCATCTTTGCCAACGCCAACTCCATCTGGTTGGCCATTGATGAAATCGCCTTCATAGGTTCGCCCATCGGCGAACTTTTGGAATCCTTTACCGTCACCGGCGTTGTTTTTCCAGTTTCCCTCATAATAAGCGCCGCTGGCATCGCGATAGATTCCCAGGCCATTTTTTTGCCCTTGCTTATAATAGCCTTCAAAGGAATCGCCGCTGGAAAATTTGATGACCGCTTTGCCGTCGAGCAGGCCGGCGAGCATTTCCACCTCGCCTTTAAATTGTTCGGTCTTGCCATCCTTGTAGCGAATCGTTGAATCCAGCTCGCCTTTGCCTTCAGCCTTGCCATTCACAGCCGGGCCAGTCCAGCTGCCGGCGGCGATGACCCAGTCGGCGGATGACCAGCCAATCTTGGTTCCGGTCTTGGGGTCGGTTACCCAAGTTTCCGCCGCCGAGGCGGTTCCTGCAATCGAGAACAGAATAAGGAGAAGCAGTACACTAAGTCGGATGATTGTTTGGCTTTTCATGCAAACACCTCCAAAACGCTTTGTGGCTTGTTAAATTAATGATACAATTCGTTATCGGCTGATAAATCCCTGCGGGGCTTTTTTTATGTCCTGACAGGTGAAAATTTTTACGAAATATTTACATGCATTTTCACTGCGCTAGCCTTAGAATTAATAGCATCGAAAGCAGAGCGCGACTTGCGTGGGAAAAGGTGCAAACCCCTTTGGATATAATCATCGGCGCGTCCAAAATATTAAATCCATATCGCTGGCAACTATCCACTTATCAGATTTTGGTGCTGGGGTTCGCCGGAATTATTCTTGGCGGCGCTATGTTGTTGATGATGCCTTACGCCGCGAACAACGGTGCTGGCCTCGGTTTTACCGACGCCCTATTTACCGCGACTTCCGCCGTATGCGTCACCGGGCTGGTTGTTGTGGATACCGGTACATATTTCTCCCGGTTTGGTCAAATGGTGATTTTGTTGCTGATCCAAATCGGCGGGTTGGGTGTGATGACTGTAGCGACGCTGGTTGCGGTGCTCAGCGGCAAAAAAATTAACCTCAAAGAACGCTTGCTGATTCAAGAGGCGACCAATCAACTGGATTTGGCCGGCGTAGTCCGGTTGACCCTGTATATCATCCGCGCCACGCTGTTGGTCGAATTGATTGGCGGCACGATTCTGGCGCTTCGCTGGTTTCAGGATTACGGACCGCAGGGGATTTATTTCGGTTATTGGCATGCGGTATCCGCCTTTTGCAATGCCGGTTTTGATTTGTTCGGCGAATATCGCAGCATAACCGGCTATGTCAACGATTTTACCGTCAATGGCGTTATTGCGACATTGATCGTCGTGGGCGGCATTGGGTTCCCGGTCGTTGCCGATTTGTGGAATTGTCGCCAGTCCCATCGGTTTTCACTGCATAGCAAAATTGTGCTTACGACGACTGCGGTGTTGATTGTGCTGGGCGCTTGTTTTATTTTTATCGCCGAATACAGCAATGCCAAGACACTGGGCGGCCTACCGCTGGAAGGGAAGGTCCTGTCCAGCCTATTTCAGTCGATCACAGCGCGTACTGCCGGCTACAATACCGTCGATACCGGCCTGCTGCGGGAAGGGACCTTGTTTGCGATCATCTTTCTGATGTTCATCGGCGCTTCACCCTCATCGATGGGCGGCGGCATCAAGACTTCGACGGCGGCGGTTCTATTCATTTCACTGGTTGGCGCGATTACCGGCAAAAAAGATCCGCAGGCGTTTCAGCGGCAAATTCCACAACAAACCGTCTACAAGGCGTTTACGATTGTGACGATTTCGGTAATGTTGATTTCGCTGGTGACGCTGACGCTCAGTTTTACCGAGGCGGCGCCGCTGTTTCCGCTGTTGTTTGAGGTGACGTCCGCTTTTGGCACGGTTGGCTTGTCTACCGGTATCACGCCGCAATTATCGGCTGGCGGCAAGGTGCTGATTACACTGACGATGTTTGCCGGACGGGTGGGTACCTTGACCCTGCTAATGGCGCTGGCACTGCGGCCGCGCAAGGAACGGCTAAAATATCCCGAAGGAAAAATCGTAATTGGTTAGGTGAAAAGATGCAAAAAAGACAGTATGCAGTAATCGGCATGGGCCGATTTGGCACCAGTGTGGCGATGACATTGGTCAAGGCCGGACAAGAGGTTTTGGTGGTGGACTCCGACGAAGAACGGATTCAGAAGGTGGCTGAGTTTTTTACCCATGCAGTCGTTGTCGACACGACCGACGAAGCAGCGTTTACAGCACTCGGAATTCGTAATTTTGACATGGTGGTCGTAGCGATCGGGCATGATGTGCAAGCCAGCGTACTGACCACGTTATTATTGAAGGAAATGGGCGTCAGGCACATTGTTGCCAAAGCCGCCAGCGTTTTGCACGGAAAAATGCTGGACAAAGTGGGCGCGGATCAGGTAGTGTTCCCGGAGCGGGATATGGGGCAGCGTATCGCCCATAATCTGATGTCGACCAATATCATTGATTATTTTGAACTGGCGCCGGATTTGGGTATCATCGAAGTCGATGTGAGCGGCAATTTGGTCGGCAAAAGCCTGCTTGAGTCCAAGCTGCGCGAAAAATACAGCATAACCGTGATCGCGGTCCGTCGCGCAGGCAAGATTTCCTTGTCGCCAGATCCCGCCGATAAATTAGTGGAGTCAGACCGCCTGATTATTGTCGGCGATAATCTCGGGATCCAGCGATTTGAAGCGGAAGTTTCCTAACTGAATTTTTACGGAATCTTTACGACTTTAGCTGTATTCTTGACGCCATTTTTACGCGGAACCGGCTTACAATGGATTTTAACAGGAGTCCTTGTAATTCATTGTGAGACGGGGTGGGGCGATTGCCTTTCGATGCACGTACTGTCGCCTTTGCGCTGGCGGATGTGCGCAGTGTAATTTTGTACGCACTTGGCTATTTGTCGAGTGTCGGCGTTATGGTTATTCTGATTACGGCGATTGCCCGAAAGAATCGTTTGCCGGCCTGGCTGAAATCGCGCCAGGTTATTGTTGTTGGCAGGTTTAGTATTTCTCTGATGCTGGGTTCTGTAGTGTGGTTCCTGTTACTGGCATATCCTGCTTTGCCTTGGATACCGATTTCCTTATTTTTGGCCCTGTCGCTGGGTTTGACTGCTTAGACAGGGCGGAGTTCCATCATCCGGAGTTATTTCGACTTGCGGTCGCCTGTTCTATTTTGACAGGCGGCTTTTTTGCTGCGCCGACAGGAAGTTTGCCGGCAATGTGGAAAGATACATACACGGACGCAACCGGGTCTAGGAGGTGAAACGTGTCGAACCCCAATCATAAAGATGTGCGCGGCAAACTGACGGTTTTCCTGGGGGCGGCCGCCGGTGTCGGCAAGACGTTCAATATGCTGGAAACTGCGCATCAGCGACTAAATGAAGGCGTAGACGTGGTTGTTGGCTGGGTGGACACGCATGGACGACCGGAAACAGAACGGCTGTTGGCTGGATTGCCGCGTATCGCGCCTCGGACAATCGTGCGGCAGGGACGCGTGCTGCTGGAAATGGACACGGATGCGATTTGCCAGCGCAAGCCTGAATTGGTGCTGGTTGATGAGCTTGCACACGCCAATGCTCCCGGCTCTTGCCATTTGCGTCGGTTTCAAGATGTGGAGGACTTGCTGCAGGCGGGGGTCAATGTTTACACAACAGTTAACATACAGCACATCGAAAGTCTGAATGATATTGTAGCCCGGATAACCGGCGTCGTGGTCCGGGAAACAGTGCCGGATCATATCATCGAACGGGCCGATGGCGTGCAGTTGATCGATATTGCGGCCGAGGAACTGATCAAACGGCTGATCGGCAGCGATGCGGCAGCGGTCGAATCGGGCAAAGGCGATTTGCGCAAATTTTATCGTCCCGGCAATATCAACGCACTACGCGAACTTGCCTTGCGGTTTACCGCCAAGCGGGTCGACCGCGATTTGCATGAATACATGCGGGAGCATGAGATTGCGGGCCCCTGGCCTGCCGCCGAGCGAGTCATGGTCTGCGTCAGCGCCAGTCCTTTCGCCGCCCAGGTCATCCGAGCGGCGCGGCGCCTGGCAGCCGGACTGCAGGCGGACTTGATCGCACTGCATATCGAAGCGCA
>JBGSKE010000118.1:0-5277 GCA_041741355.1 Negativicutes bacterium
TTACCCACTGCGTTCCACGTTTGCAAAAAGTGGTTGACGGCGAACAAGGCGGCATATCCAAAGCAGTCAACTGGCAAGGCGGCGGCGGCTTCAGGTTCTTCCGGCTCGGCGAAACCGTATTTGACGAACTGGGCCAGATCAATCCGGCGATTCGCTTCCCGGACCTGGCGGCGCATATCTGGTTTTCAGAAACAGGAGAACCTTACCGAGGCAAAGCGGATTCGCCACTACTCGGCGTGCATGACGGGACGGCTTACTATCTCCTCTACAACGGCATTTTGGGCGATAAACGACCGGCAGGCGGCAATGTGCTGACAACCAAAGTCTTGGCTGAACTGCCAGCTTATGATGGTCCCAAAGTCATCTTCGGCGAAGCGTCCCGCATTGGTGCGCCGCGCATGGCGGAACTCGGCATTTCTTTCAGACAGACCCCCTATGACATCAAGTCCCGGTAAGGAGGCGTCGGATTGCTGAATCTGAAGCAATATCAAAAGAATACGCTTGAACGGCTGCAGCGGTATCTGGACAAAGCACGCCTGAGTAGCCCGAGTACGGCGTTTACTGCTGAACAGCAGGCGATTGGCTATGGAAAGAACTATCGACCAGTACCGCAGCTCGATGAAACACCGTTTGTCTGCCTGCGCCTTCCCACAGGCGGCGGCAAGACGCTGCTGTCAGCTCATACCGTCCCGATTGCTGCCCGGCGCTTTATGGATCAAGACTATCCGTTGGTTCTCTGGATGGTTCCGCGCGACATCATCCGCCAGCAGGCGATTCAGACGCTGAGCGATCCACGCCATCCGAACCGGCAGGTGCTGGATGATGCATTTGACGGCAATGTGCGCATTCTGGATGTTGCTGACTTTGAACTGCTAGGCCCGCAAGACTTGGGCAGCAAGGCCGTGGTTATCGTATCTACGTTCGCTGCGTTGCGTGTAAGAGATAAAACCGGCAGACGGGTCTACAGCCACAATGAAGCCTTTGAGCCGCATTTTTCCCGCCTGAAATCGAGCGCCGCATGGCTGGACCGCAATGATCAAGGCCAGGTCCTCTTTTCTTTTGCCAACTTAATCAAACACCACAGGCCGCTGATGATCGTTGACGAAGCCCATAACTTGAAAGGCAAACTGGCGGATGACGTATTAAAAGACCTGCGTCCTTCCGTCATCATTGAATACACGGCCACTCCTGCCAAAGACAGCAATGTTCTGTACAGTGTGTCCGCCTCTGAACTGAAAGCCGAAAGCATGATCAAGTTGCCGGTCATTCTTACCGAACACCGCAGCTGGCAGGATGCTGTCGCTTCTTCCATCCAGACGCGACAGAAACTTGAATCTGTTGCGGAACAGGAAGCGCGACCGCTGCGCCCCATCTTGCTGCTGCAGGCTGAAAACCGGGATCAGGAAGTACCCGTTGAAGTCCTTCGCAATCATCTGATAGAGCAGGAACATATACCGGCGGAACAGATCGCGGTTGCTACCGGCGATGAACACGGCATAGAAGATTTGGACCTGTTTGCGCCGCAATGCCCGATACGTTACATCATTACCGTGCAGGCGCTGCGGGAAGGATGGGACTGTTCTTTTGCCTATGTTCTCTGCTCTGTTTCGACAGTTCGCTCCAGCACAGCGGCGGAACAACTGCTGGGACGCGTGCTGCGTATGCCCGGCGCCTTGGCGTTCCAGTCTCAGGAACTGAACCGCGCTTATGCCCATGTTGTTGTATCCCACTGGAACGAAGCCGTTGGCATGATCCGCGACGGATTGACGCAGATGGGCTTTGACAAGGAAGAAGCGGAAATTTCCGTTGTACAACCGACATTAATCGAAGAAAAACCGCAAGTTTGGACCGAACCCAAACAGGTATGCTTCATTGTAGCCGAAGAGCCGGCGATGGATGGCATTGACCTGGCTATGCGCGGCTTCATGACCATTGAACGCAGGGCGGACAATGAATATCACGTCACGGTCCAGGTGCAATCAAGAGCGGATTTGGAGTCGATGGAAAGTCAGGTTCCGACGATGCTGCGGCGCATTGAAGATCGCGAGGCGGCAATCTCTGCCGTATCGCAGGTACGCGGATCGACAAGAACGCTGACTGCATCCGAACGCAACGAAACCATAGAAGTGCCGCAGCTTTGCCTTGATTTTGGCGGAGGCGATGCAGCCGTGGCCAGTCGCGAAGCATTTTTGCCGGAGGGCTGGAACCCGCTGGATTGTGCGGCAGGACTGGACGGCTTCAACGTGGATGAAGAAAACCACGTCTTTTTAATCGACGTGGAAGGTGACAAGGTTACGCAGCGGATTCTGCCGGGAACCGAAGAAATGCAGGTGGATGGAACAACCGGTTACTGGAACGAATTACGTCTGATTGCCTGGCTGGATCGTCAGCTTAGGCAGGACGACCTGCAGAGTCCGCAGCTGATTGCATTCCTGCGCCGGGAAATCACCCATTTGCTTACGACCCGAAGGGTCCGGTTTGTCGATCTGGTACGCTTGCGGTTTCTACTGGTCAAGCTGTTGCAGCAGAAAATCCGCACAGTCCGCGACAATGCTTACAAGAACGCCGTGCAGAGTCTGTTCCGGGATCATCCGGCCATGTTCAAGACCACGCCGGAGGCGGTACGGGTATTTCAGGCAGGCGTTTATCCGGTCAAGCGAAAGTATTCCGGCAATTGGCGGTTCAATAGACATTTCTTCAGGTTAATCGCCGATATGGACAGCGACGAAGAAGTTGCCTGCGCTGTTGCTATTGACGCAAACACTGCGGTGCATACATGGGTGCGCAATATCTCCGGTGAGCCGCAGACTTCGTTTTGGCTGCAAACCGCGACTGACAGATTCTATCCCGACTTCGTCGTCAAGCTGAAGGATGGCCGCATATTGATTGTTGAGTATAAAGGCGCGGGTTGGCTGAATACGGCTGACAGCGACGAAAAAACAATCATCGGGCAGGTTTGGGCCGAACGTAGCGGCAACCTGTTTTTGATGGCTACAAAGAAAGATGCAGCAGGACGGGATTTGACGGCGCAAATTAGCAACGCGATTCGCTGACGCAACTATATCTGGAGGTGCAAGAATGAGCTCAGCAACAGACCTGTATTACGAAGTATCCGCTTGCAGAAAGTGCCCGGAGTTTTCTTCTCACTACAAGTTTGCGCCAGGCTGCCACGGCAAAGGCGGAAAGCAGCTGATGATTGTCGGCGAATCTTCGCACAAACCAAGCATTGATGCAGGCCGATACTATGACCAGGGTTCCGTCCGCTCGATACTTGCGGACGTTATCGACTTGGATCGCGACTGCTTTTTGTCAGATACAATTAAATGCGATAAGCAATACTGCTCAAAGAAAGGCAAATCGCTCGATAAAATCGCCGAACGCTGCGCAACGCGATTCCTGGTAAAGGAAATCAACCTTCTTAAACCCCAAGCGATCATTGCTGTTGGTCGCATCGCCTTTGAGTTTCTTACTGGTAATAGCGGAAGTTTTGCTTCCAGGCAAAGCGACGGAACCACTTACTATGAAAAAACGAGCCGCATTCCCGTTTACCCTGTTATTCATCCAAGCTACGCAAACATGTTCTATGGACTTGTTCCGTGGCAAAATGTGCCTTACAACAACAGTTTTATTGAAACAGTTCGTCGCGCATTGAATAACTGATTGCGGCTGCTACCTTTGATAATATGGCTTCCTAAAAAGACTGAACGAAAGGCGGGATAGGCTAATGCCTTCCATCATTGCCATGATTGAACAAGGCGAAGGAAAAAGTCTGGAGTTTAAGCAAGCTCTCCCTGCCGGGGAAAAGCTGGCCAAGTCCATCATTGCATTCGCCAACATGTTCGGCGGAAAAATCGTTATCGGTGTCGATGATCATCGCAATATCATCGGTCTGCCCAATGCCGAAATTCCCGCAACTATGGACAGCATATCCAATATTGTCCATGACAGTATTCATCCCGTCTTGGTGCCAAATGTGTACCCGCAAGCAGTCGGCGATAAAACGGTTGTCATCATCGATGTTCCTGCTAGCCAGATGAAACCGCACTATATTAAATCCATCGGCAAGACAAACGGGACCTATATTCGTGTTGGCGCAACCAACAAGCAAGCCGATGCCGAATACATCCAAGAGCTGGAACGCCAACGCCTCAACATCGGTTTTGATGAAGATTGGCTGCTTGATCCCGATATTTTGATTGATACCAATGATCTTCGGGACATTTTGTCAACCAATCTGCATAAGCCGGTCGCAGATAAAGATTTGCAAAACTTGCGTCTTTGTCGTTTGCAGGAAGGGACTTGCCGCTTTACCAACTCCGCAGCCGTCTTGCTGGGAGCTTTTGAGCATGTACGGATAAAGTGTGCACGCTTCAAAGGCAATGACACCAGAGTGTTCATCGACCGCAAGGAATACACCGGCGATTTATTTTCGCAAGTCGAACACACTATGCAGTTCCTGCTCAACCATATCAACCTGCATGGGGAAATCGGCCCGGATCATATCAGGCGAGTCGATCATTATGAAATTCCAACAGACGCACTGCGCGAAGCTGTCTTGAACGCCGTAATCCACCGCGATTATTCGATGCAAGGCTCCGATATCAAGGTTGCCGTGTTTGACTCACGAATCGAGATTGTATCTCCCGGCAGTTTCCCCAAAGGAATTACTGTCGATGATGTTATCAGCGGGCGGTCGGAGGTTCGCAATCGTATCATTGCCCGCATTTTCCATGAATCCGGCGCGATTGAACAATGGGGTCGCGGTGTGCAGTTGATTCTTCGCCTTTGTGACGAGGCGGGCCTTCCTGTTCCATCCATCGAAGAAGCAGGCATGTTTGTTCGCCTAACCTTGTATCGCTCGGTAGACGCAAAAGTGGACGAAGGAATGAAAGTGGACGCAAAAGTGGACGAAGGAACGAACCGTTCAATCTATCCATTTGGACTGGCTGACTGGTTCGCCTCTCACGACTCAATCAATATTCGGGAAGCCATGGAGTTGTTTGGTCTTTCTAAGTCTGGCGCCAACAAACGTCTGAACAGTTTAGTGAGCGACAACCTCCTGGAAATGCACGGCAATGGAAAAGGCGCCCGGTATGTACCCAAGCGCCCGTCCACGTGATTGGCATCGGCGACTATCCGCCAATGTCGTACCAACATTTTTTACGACAGTTACTACGACAGTTATTACGACGATGAAAAGATTTGAGCAAATGCATATCGCGTAAAAGCCCAATAAATCAACCTTCTCAAAAATAAAGATCAGTCAACAGTGCTATT
>JBGSKE010000119.1:0-2791 GCA_041741355.1 Negativicutes bacterium
TGGCGCTGCTCAATCCGCTGCACCACACCGGTTACGATATCGTTCTCACGGTTGGAATATTCATCATAGACGAGGCTCCGCTCCGCTTCACGAATCCGCTGCACCACGACCTGTTTGGCATTTTGGGCGGCAATCCGGCCAAAATCCTTTGGCGTGACTTCCTGCTCGACAATATCGCCAACTTGATAAGCGAGATCAATCGCCTTTGCTGCCTCAAGCGATATTTCCTGCTTGTTGTCGGTAACAGTTTCCACAACGTCCTTACGGGCAAAAACCTTGATCGCTCCTGTCTCGCGATCCATGGATACCCGAACGTTCTGGGATGTGCCAAAATTTCGCTTGTACGCAGAAATTAAGGCTGCTTCAACAGCTTCAAACAGGACCTCGGCCGCAATTCCCCGTTCCCGTGCCAACTGTTCAAATGCTGATAAAAGTTCTGTACTCACCTAGACGCCTCCTAAAAGTCTATTTTTTGCCTTTGCCCATATCGATATGCAACCGTACCTGAGCAATTTCATCTTGGGGATAGGTTACTTCCCGTCCCTTGTTCTCGACGCACAACACACCATCTTGAAGACCTTTCAAGGTGGCCGTGACTTCCTTTACCCCTTCCCTGGGTCGATAAAATTTGATATCAACCAACTTGCCGGCATAGCGCACGAAATCTTTTTCCCGGCGCAAGACCCGGTCCAGTCCAGGCGATGATACTTCAAGGTAATACGCCTGTTTGAGATAATCGACTTCATCAAGGATCGGTTCTAGATTGCGGCTTAACTGTTCACAATCGTCAATACCGATTCCGCCGGGTTTGTCGATAAAGATCCGCAGATACCATTCCCGTTCATGGACATACTCAACATCGACAAGTTCCAGCTGCGTCTCCGACAATAGCGGTTCGACCAGGGTTGAAATCTTGTCTTCAATTTCTGTTCGTGTCATCGGACACAACCTCCAAATTACGCGGAAAGAGTGGGCAGCACCCACTCTTTCTCCAGCTTTCGCAATTCTACAGTATGATTATAGCACTCCATAATCGATTTTACAACAGCCAGCCAGACAAAAAGCAAGGAAAAACAAGCTCAGCCAAACAAACGCATCTGATCGGATTCCGGTATCGCGTCGAGACAGCCTTGTTGACGCAGCAGTTCAATGATACTCTTTGATACATGTCCGCGGATTCGCAAGTCATCCTGCGAAGAAAACGGTCGATCATTTCTGCTCGCGACGATACTCTGCGCCGCAGCATCGCCCAAACCAGGCAATGCTGCAAGTGGCGGCAACAGAGCTTTTTCTTTGACCAGAAATTCCGCTGCATCGGAACGATACAAGTCAATCGGCAGGAAGGCGAACCCCCGCAGCACCATTTCTCTGGCAGTTTCCATCACACTGATCATCGCTTTTTCTTTATGACTGGCTGCATTGCCTTTACTGTCCAGTTCACTGATGGCGGCATTGATTCCTGCTTCGCCGCGAATAACGGCCGCCGGGTCAAAATCTTCGGCCCGGATTGTGAAATAGGCTGCATAAAAGGCCAATGGCCGATGCACCTTGAACCAGGCGATCCGGAATGCCATCATGACATAAGCTACCGCATGCGCCTTTGGGAACATATATTTTATTTTTTGGCAAGATTGAATAAACCATTCCGGTACGCCTTTTTCCTGCATCGCCTGAACTTGATTAGGTTTTACACCTTTTCCCTTGCGCACGCTCTCCATGATGTCGAACGCCATTTTGGGCGCAACCCCTTTATGAATCAAAGTCACCATAATATCATCGCGGGCTGAAATCGCCTCCGACAAGGTCGCTTGTTTGTCACGGATCAGGTCCTGCGCGTTATTGACCCAGACATCGGTACCGTGCGAAAAGCCGCTAATTCGGACCAATTCGCTGAACCGGCTGGGTCGGGTCTCTTCCAACATCTGCCTGACGAACCGTGTGCCGAATTCCGGGACCCCCAACGTTGCTACCGGGCTTTTCAACTGGGCAGCAGTAAGCCCCAGAGCTTCAGTCGAATAGAACAGGCTCATCGTTGCCTGATCGTCGAAGGGAATTTGTTTTGCGTCTTCACCGGTCAATCGCTCCAGCATCTTGATAACCGTCGGATCGTCATGACCCAGGATATCCAATTTAACCAGTCGGCTGCTGATGGAATGGTAATCGAAATGAGTAGTGACCGTACCTGATGTTCGGTCGTCCGCCGGGTGTTGGATCGGCGTAAAGTGATGCACGTCCATGTGGCGCGGCACAACCATGATTCCGCCGGGATGCTGTCCGGTCGTCTTTTTCACGCCGGCGCAACCCCTGACCAGTCGGTTGATGTTGGCGTTCGTGCCTGGCAATTTTCGTTCTTCCAGGTAATTGGCCACATAACCATAGGCAGTTTTTTCGGCGATTGTGCTGATCGTACCGGCGCGGAACACATTATCCCTGCCAAACAGTTCCTCGGTGTATTTGTGAGCGACCGCCTGATAATCGCCGGAAAAATTCAAATCGATATCCGGCACCTTGTCGCCTTCAAAACCCATGAAAACGGCGAATGGTATATTATGTCCGTCCTTGGTAAGCCGCGCACCGCAAACGGGACAGTCTTTGTCAGGCAGATCGAACCCGCCGCCATAAAGACCTTCGTCAGCGAATTCGCTGGCCTTGCAGGCTGAACAACGCCAATGCGGCGGCAACGGATTCACTTCGGTAATGCCGGTCATCGTAGCAACAAACGAAGAACCGACAGATCCGCGTGAACCGACCAGATATCCATCATCAGTCGACTTTTTCACCAGCTTGTGGG
>JBGSKE010000120.1:0-4920 GCA_041741355.1 Negativicutes bacterium
TGCGTATCGGTTCGGGTTTGTGCGCTACTTCAGGTTTGCGTATGGGTTCTGGTTTGTGTGCTACTTCGGGTTTGCGTATCGGTTCGGGTTTGCGTATCGGTTCGGGTTTGTGTGCTACTTCAGGTTTGTGCACGGGTTCTGGCTTGCTATGCAAAACGGGCGCCGGCGCTGGAGTCTCAATGCGCACCTTGGGTTGTATGACTTGGGGCGCAACAACCGGCTTAATTTGTAATGATGGCAACGGTTGCAGGGGCTGCGGTTCTACTGGTTTCAAGCGTATCGACGGCGCTGGAGGGGCAGGCGGAGGCGCAGTTGCAGCGTAGGATGTAATGGGGAGCTCGGCCGAGGCAGTACTTGGTTGTCGGGTCCGGGAGTGCGAACGAGATCGGATGGTACGCGGGACGAAGAACATCATGGTGAATTCCGCAAATAATGTTGATATGGAAAAACCAAGCAGCGCAGCGTATTTCGTCTGGAAGCTCGCGAAAGCCGAAAGTCCGGCTAAATGGACCAACAAGTAGAAGGCAAAGGGAAGCCCTAGCGTCGTGAGCGTAATTAATACAAGCAACGAACGATTGAACTGATAAATCGTATAGGCTCTCAGTACGCCAAACCAGACGCCGCCTATGAAAAGAGCACTGTTCCAAAACGACTCGGTGGCTAAATAATTGATTAACATACTCACACCTCATTTTGCATTAGGCATATAACCCGCATAGAGTGTTATCGTAATTATCGAATTAGCGCCGCCTTAACATTAGCGAAACGAAATAGAATTTCTGAAAAAGTCAAGAGGTTTCCAACTACATTTTATCATTATATGATTCAAGCTACCAGTAAAAATACGAAGTTTTTTCGCCGGCGGCGCGTGGTGCGGGGGAAATGCGAACGCTATACAGGGAATTTGCCGCCTGAAGCCGAAATATAATTATGCTCAAAACCTGTCAGCTATGAAAGGATGAAGAATAAGCATGTTGGAAGATTTTCTGGCCCCGATGGCGGGGAAGCTGGTACCGCTGGACCAAGTGCCGGACCCGGTGTTCGCCGATAAAATCATGGGCGACGGATTTGCGATTGATCCGGCAAGCGGCGACGTAATTTCGCCGGTTGACGGCACGATAACCAGCTTTATGGCCGATACCCGCCACGCGGTGGGGATCACAGCCGACGATGGAACAGAAGTGCTGATCCATATCGGGATTGATACGGTCACGCTCGGAGGGTCTGGCTTCACCAGTCTGGTGGCGCAGGAGGATCGAGTCAAGGCGGGGCAGTTGTTACTGCAAGTCGACCTGGTCCAGATCAAAGATAAAGTCCCTTCGCTCGTTACGCCGGTGGTGTTCACCAACTTGCCGGCGGGGCTGCAAGTGTCGGTAGCGGCAGGACGCGAAATAGAACGCGGTGAAAAAGGCTTTTTCAGCCTAGGCTGATCAACTGACGGGAGGCGGATTATTCTGGTTCAGCAGGAAATGGTAGTCACCCATCCGACCGGGTTTCATGCCCGCCCGGCAGCGCTACTAGTCGCCCGGGCCGGCAAAAGCAAATCGAACGTGTCGATTATATTTAATGATAAGACCGTGAATGCTAAAAGCATGCTCAATCTGCTGGGGGCGGGAATCCGCCAAGGGTCGCGGATCGTGCTGGTGGTGGAAGGCGAGGACGAGCAGCAGACGCTCGCCGATCTGACGCAACTGATTGAACAGCTGCCGGAATGATCGCAGATGGGAGATGAGACGATGATATTCCAGGGAATCGCTGCCGCTCCCGGTCTGGCAATCGCCAAATGTCTGCGCATTCAGCCGCCGCAGCAGTTTGCTGCGGATCAGTCCATCACGCGGGAACAGACCGAAGCAGAAATGGCGCGTTTTACTCAGGCGGTGCAGCAGGCAGCAGCCGAGCTGGCAGCAATCGCCGACAACGCAAGAGCGCGCGGACAGATAGACCAGTCGGAGATCATCGAAGCCCAATCGCTGATCGCGACCGATCCGACGCTTGGCGAAGGCGTGCAACAAAAAATAACGCTGCAGCTGATTTCGGCGGTGCAGGCGGTACGTCTGACGATCGACGAACAGGCGGCGATCTTTGCCGGGCTGGAAGACGCTTACTTGCGCGAACGGGCCGCCGATGTGCAGGATGTCGGCCAGCGGTTGACCGATATCCTGCTGGGCAGGCCGCGCGTCGACTTGTCCGGGCTGAGCGAAGCCGTAGCGCTGGTGGCGCAGGACATCAGTCCGTCGCAACTGGTGACAGCGGATGCCGGCCACGTACGGGCGATTGTCGCCGAAACCGGCGGGCAGACTTCGCACACGGCGATTTTGGCCAAAAACATGGGAATTCCAGCGGTGCTGGGCTGCCGGGGGATTCTGGCCGCAGTGGCGGACGGGGAGCTGCTGCTGGTAAATGGCGATACAGGCACGGTGGAAACTGGTCTGCCAGAGGAGCGCCAGGCGGCGGCGAGCCGCGAACTGGAACGCCGAGCCGAGGTTCAAGTCAGCCTGCGCGAGCTGATCGGTCAGCCGACCCGCACCCGTGACGGCGTTGCGATCGAGCTTTCTGCCAACATCATGAATCCGGCCGGGGCCGAGCAAGCGGTCCAGATCGGCGCCGACGGGATTGGCCTGTACCGAACCGAATTTCTGTTTATGGACCGCCTGAGCGCGCCGAGCGAAGAGGAACAACTGGCGGCATATCGCCAGGTGTTGGAAGCTATGCAGGGAAAACCGGTCATCATCCGCACGCTGGATATTGGTGGTGACAAGGATATTCATTATATGCACAACCCGGTGGAAAGCAATCCGTTTCTCGGTTACCGGGCGATTCGCATCTGCCTGCGGCAGCCGGAATTATTTATGACTCAGTTGCGGGCGATCTTGCGGGCGTCGGCTTACGGCCAGGCCCGCATCATGTACCCGATGATCGCTTCGCTGGAGGAAATCCGGGCGGCGAACCAGATCCTGCAGCAGGCCAAAGATTCGCTGCTGGCCGACGGACTCGCTTTTGACGCGAACCTGCCGGTCGGGATCATGATCGAAGTCCCGTCGGCGGCAGTCATGGCCGATGTGTTGATCGACGCTGTGGATTTCTTTAGTATCGGCAGCAATGATTTGACGCAGTATACGCTAGCGGTCGATCGTTTGAACGAAAATGTCAGCGAGCTGTACAACCCGTTTCAACCGGGAGTGTTGCGACTGATCCGTATGGTAGCGGAGGCGGCTGACCGCGCCGGTGGCGGAAAATTTGCCGGCATCTGCGGCGAGTTGGCGGCTGATCCTCGGGCGACGCTATTGCTGCTCGGACTGGGGCTGACCGAATTTAGCGTAAACCCGGCAGCGCTGCTGAAAATCAAAAAAATCATCACTTCGGTCGAAAAAAGTTATGCACAGGACGTGGCGGCCAAAGCGATGCGGCTATCGACGACCAATGAAATTATGAACCACCTCGAAGCGTCGATGCCGGCGGAATTACGCCATTTTCTTGTGTAAGACAATTTGACGGTCGAGACGAAAACTGTTCGGTAAATCTGTGGATTGTTCTGTGGATAACTTGCGGGTAATCTGGGTATAACATCAAATGGGAATACGAGGGGTTCGATGTAATTCATGTTGACTGAAAACACGATTCGGCAATTGGCGGCGGGACCGGCATATAGCAAAGGCTGTGACTATTATCTGGCCGGCAATGTAAAAACGCTGCACCGGCGCGACTCCGGCACCTTTGAAGCGGAAGTGCGCGGCGGTGAGCTATATTATGTGGAATTGAAACTGGATGCAGCGGGACAGGTGCTGCATGATTTTTGCGATTGCCCGGCTTTTGCCAAATTTGACGGGGCCTGCAAACATATTGTGGCTGTGCTGAAAACGATCCAGCGTGACTGGTGGAACTATTACCCGCCGCAAGTAAGTCGTAACAGCGGCCTGCCGAGTTTTGCCCTGCCATCGTCGCTGGTTCCCGCGGAAGATCGTTCCAACGCCTCGGTGCAGCAGTTGCTGGCACATTTTCGGGTGCGTCCGGCGCCAAGTCTGCGACTGAAGGAAAAACAAGCGGTGCGGCTGGAGCCGACCCTGTTCTTTGTGCAGGACAGCCATCGCGATGCGGCGGCCAACTGGCTGGAGTTTTCGCTGGGCAATGACCGGCTGTATGTGGTAAAAAATATTCCCGAGTTTTTGCGCGACTGGCAGGCCGATGCGGAAATCGTGCTGGGTAAACAATGCTCGCTGCGGCGTTCGCAGTCGGAGCTGGACCCGGCTTCGCAGCATCTGCTCCATATGCTGCAACTGGCTTATGACGAAGAACAGGAACGGGCCGGTTGGTCCTACTCCGGCGTCGGCGCTTCGGTGTTTGAGACAGGACGGCGGTTTCGGCTGACCCGGGCGTCGCTGGCGGAGTTTCTGCAGCTATATCAGGATCAGTCTGTTCTGGCGTCGATCCAGTACCGACCGACAGACCTGACGCCGGTGCGGCTGGGGCGTCCGCCAGTTCGGTTTGCGATTGACGGAGACGCCGGCGGGTTTCGGCTGCGTTACGCCGACCCGGCGGAGCAGCTGTGCGGCCTGGATGCGGACTGGTGCCATGTTTATCATCAAGGCGTGATTTATCAGGTCGACGCGGAGTTTTCCCGGGCAGTTGCGCCGATGAGCCAGGTTTTCCGCGACGGCAGGCAAGGCGAGATTTTGCTGCCGCCAGCTTCGGTGTCCGATTTTGCCTCGGATGTGCTACCGGCGCTGGAGGCGGTTGGCGAAGTCGTGTTGGCGGAAACGGTGCGCGACAAACTGTATCGCGAGCCGCTGGCGGCGGTGGTATATCTGGACCGCTACGAACTGGGCGTCAGTGCACGGGTAGAGTTTCGCTATGGCGACATCGTGATCAACCCGGCCCTGTCGGCCAGCAGCAAGAACGTAGACGCGTCGGGCCGCTATCTGG
>JBGSKE010000121.1:0-3245 GCA_041741355.1 Negativicutes bacterium
GCCGTGGTGGTCGATGCCTATCGCCGGGCGATTGACCGCGCTGTTGCCGACCCACAGGATTATCATGTGCCCAAAGAAGATCTGCGCGACTTGGAACAGATTTTTAATCGCGGTTTCACTTCGGCGCACCTATTGGAGAAAAACGGCCGGGAGATGATGAGCGACCGCCGGCCTAACAACCGCGGTGTGCTGATCGGTCGCGTGACCCGCTACTCGCCGGAACAACGACTGGTTTATCTGAAGCTGGAAGGCCCGCTAGCCCAGGGTGATATCGTGGAAGCCTGGGTGAAAGTCGGCGGGCGCGTCTCGATCGAAATCGGTCCGATGCAGGTTGACGATCTGCCGGTGGAATCGGCTGACGCCGGCCAGGAAGCGGCGATTTACTGTCGCGAAGCGATTCGGCCCGGAGACCGGGTGTTTAAAGTGTTTGACGCCCGGCTGACCGAGAAAGTCCGCTCCTGGTTCGCCAAGCCCCATGCGCGACGTCGTATTCCGATCAGTTTGTCAGTTCGGGCCGTTGTTGGCGAACCGTTGTCGATTGAAGCCAAAGACCGCGCCGGCAACGTCGGCACGGCTGAAACGGCATTTATTGCCCAGGCCGCCCGTAATCGTCCGTTGACGTCGGAAATCCTGGCAACGCAGTGCTCCCGTCTGGGCAATACCCCGTTTGCCATCGAACAATTTGCCGCAGACATTCAGGGTGAAGTGATGGTACCGGTGTCGGAAATCAACGATGCCCGCCGGCGGGCCATTGAGGCGCTGGAAACTGCCCGGCTGTCTCCTTTCCAACGACCGGCCTTGGATAAATCACTAACGCTGCCTAAGTTGCCCTTAGCGGAGGCGCAACCAGCAACATTGCAACTCGTTGTCAAAATAGATACAGTGGCCCAGGCAACGGCTGCGCTAGCTGGTGGCGCCGATTGGGTGATGGTTAGCGGCGAACATTTTCACGGCAATCATTTGAATCAATCCGACTACGCCGAGATCCTCACGCTGGTTCATAAACAGAAAAAACGAGCGGCATTCTGCCTGCCGCGGATTATCCGCGACGCTAACCGCAGTGCGGCGGAGCTGCAGTTGCAATGGTTTGCCGAATTACAGCCTGATGCGGTCAGTGTTGCCAATATCGGCTCGCTGACCATGGTGCGTGAAAAGACTCAGTTGCCGATTCATGCCGATTATCCGTTGAACCTGTTCAACTCGCAGGCCTTGGCATTTGTCCGCGAGCAGGGGGCAATCAGCGCCACCCTGTCGCCAGAGTTGACGCTGGGACAAGTGCAGAAACTGGCGCAGCAAAAAATCCTGCCCCTGGAGTGCCTGGTGCACGGACAGCTCACGCTGATGATCTCGGAGTTTTGTGCATTGGGCTCTTATCTGGGTGAAACAGAAGATAGCGCCTGTGAAGGGGTTTGCCGGCATGGCGATTACCGGTTGCAGGACCGCAAGGATGAGTCATTCCCGGTAGTTACCGACGACGCCTGCCGGATGCACATTCTCAACGGCAAAGAACTGTCGATGTTGCCGCATGTGGCAAAGTTTGCCCAAGCTGGCGTAGCCCGGCTGCGAATTGAAGCCTGCCAGATGAAACCGGACGAAATTGCCCGGATTACCGGCTATTATCGTCAGGCGATCGCTGCCGGCGCCGCTGGTTTGAGCGAGGCGGAGATTGGCAGCGCCGAGCATGCAGAGATAACCCGCGGTCATTATTTCCGCGGCGTATTATAACACTTCCGGAGGAATAAACATGGACCCAGCAGCCTTACGAACCCTTGAATATGCAAAAGTAATCGCCCGTCTGGCGAACTATACCGCGACGCACCGCGGTCGCGAACTGGCGGAAGCGTTGCAGCCCTCGGCAGAACTACTCACGGTTGAAAACAATCTGTCACTAACCGAGGACGCTGTCCGCGTACTTCGCCATGCCGCGTCGGTTCCGTTCGGCGGCGTCCGTGATCTGCGTCAGGTGTTGGGCCGGGCCCGCGTGGGCGGGGGCTTGTCTGGCGAAGAACTGTTGTCGGTCGGTTCCACACTGCGTGCCGTTCGCCTTTTAAAAGGCTTTTTTGCCGATTATAGCGAATACGCCGGCGGGCTGGAGAATTGGGCCCGCGGCTTGACGGTGATTCGCAGCGCCGAATTCGCCATTGAGCGATCGATCGATGACAATGGTACAGTCAAAGATGATGCCAGCGACAAGTTGAATCAACTGCGGCGTGAAATCCGTCTCATCCAGGGACGGATCAAAGATAAGCTGGATTCGATCCTGCGTTCGAATCAATATAAGACTTTTTTTCAGGATGCCTTGTTTACGATGCGCGGCGATCGTTATGTAATTCCGATCAAACAGGAATACCGTCACCAGTTCCCCGGCATCCTGCACGATCAGTCTGCCAGCGGCGCCACTGTTTTTATTGAACCAATGGCGTTGGTGAATATGAACAATGACCTAAAAGGCGTCATTTCCGCCGAACAGACGGAAGTGGAAAAAATATTGCTGGCCCTGTCGCTGCAAGTGGCTGCCGAAGCCGATCCGATTGAAGCCAATTGCGACATTTTAGCGCAGCTGGATTTTGTTTTCGCCAAGGCCCGTCTGGCGTTTGAAATGCATGCGATCAGACCGGAAGTCAATGAACAGGGGCGGGTCGACCTGCGTCTGGCCCGGCACCCGTTGATTGCTGCGGCAACGGTCGTGCCGACAGACATCCGGATCGGCGGCGAATTCAATACGCTGCTGATTACCGGCCCCAATACCGGCGGCAAGACGGTCGCGCTTAAAACGCTGGGTTTGCTCAGCCTGATGATGCAGTCGGGATTATTTGTGCCAGCGGCGGCCAATTCGACACTGACGGTGTTTGAAAATATCTTTGCCGATATTGGCGATGAACAGAGTATCGAGCAATCGTTGAGCACTTTTTCCGGTCACATGACCAATATTATTCGGATATTGTCGCAAGTGACGCCGAACTGTCTGGTGCTGATCGACGAAATCGGCGCCGGAACCGATCCGGAAGAAGGAACCGCCTTGGCCATGGCAATCCTGGAACATTTGCGCGAACAGGGGATTCGTACGATTGCTACGACCCACTATGGTGAATTGAAAGCATTTGCCTATACCCAGGAGGGTGTTGAGAACGCTTCAGTGGAGTTCGACATTGAAACATTGCGCCCGACTTATCGCCTGTTGATCGGAGTCGCCGGCAGCAGTAACGCTTTTGCGATATCGCAGCGTCTCGGCCTGCCGCCGGAAC
>JBGSKE010000122.1:0-2084 GCA_041741355.1 Negativicutes bacterium
GCCGCTCGGGCGGAGGTATTTTATGAAATAACAACGCAAAATCACTTAAAGGAAATCACCTAATTAGCGGAAAAAGACGAAAGTCAATGCAGCAAAGGTGGGGATCAAAATAGCAATCGACCAGATCATGTAGCCAAAGAACGAAGGCATTTTGATTTTGTTTTCCTCGGCTATCGATTTGACCATGAAATTTGGTGCATTGCCGATATAAGAGTTGGCCCCCATGAAAACAGCGCCGCACGAAATGGCTAACAAGATCTGCTCAGGCACAATTCCCATATCAGTAACGACGCCGCTTTTGGCGCCCAGGCCAGTGGCGACGCTCAGGAATGTCAGATAGGTTGGAGCATTGTCCAGAAAGCTCGAGAGCGAACCGGCGACCCAGAAGAATTGCCAGGGTTGCGTGACGCCGAGCTCGGCGCCGCGCGATTGCAAAATCGCCATCGGCGGGATGATCGTCAGGAAGATGCCGCCAAACAAGATGGCGACTTCCTTGATCGGCCCCCAGGTAAAGTGGTTATCTTCACGGACACCCGCAGGTGTCAGTTTCAGCGACAGAATAGCCATCAATATGATGAAACCGTCGCGCAACAGGTTGATGTATGGGAAAACCAACGTGTGACCATGCAGGGTCATCAGGCCAATGCCAGTGTAGCTATTATGCGCGGCATCAAAGAATATTGCTTCCTTGCTATAAACGCCGCTTAATACAACAGCGACGATGACGCCGCCGAGCAGTATGAAATTGACCAATCCATTGACACAGACATCTTCCTTTTTTTCGTCGCAGCCACAGGGAATCGGTTCGGGAAGCGCTGGTTCCTGTCGGTAGTAGTGGGTGTCAATCGCATAATAGGTGGCAAGTAAAACCAAGGTGCAGAACACAAACGGCCAGAATAATTTTAGTGTCCAGAAAAATGGCACACCATGCAAAAAGCCGAGGAATAGCGGCGGATCGCCCAGCGGCGTCAAGGACCCGCCGATATTGCTGACCAGAAAAATAAAGAAGATAATCGTATGCGCTTTCGCTTTGCGAAACTCATTGGCGCGGATAATCGGTCGGATCAGCAGCATCGAAGCGCCAGTCGTACCGATCCAACTGGCCAGCAGTGTGCCGATCAAAATCAATCCGGTATTGAACAGCGGTGTTCCTTTGAGCGAACCGCGAATGATGATTCCGCCGGAAATGGCGAACAGGCTGGCTAATAAGACGATGAACGGGATGTAATCGATGATGTACATATGCAGCGAATAGTAAACTGCAGATGAGAAATCCAGTAGAAACGCAAACGGCAGGAAAAAGGCTGCCGCCCAGAACAGGCTGACCTTAGCCTGGTTATGCTCCCACCAGTGAACGTTGAGCAATGGCCCTAGAGCAATCGACAGCAGGATGCCAACAAACGGCATGACCATCCACATCGGCAGGATTTTTCCGAGGTCGGGTGCTGCGCCAGCTGCCTCGGCGGCCAAAGCAACTGAATTGAGCGAGGGGACCAGCAGCAAACCGAGCAGGATCAGTAACGAGGCGCCAACAAAACGGTTGAATGCAGGAAAACAAGATACTTTCAATTGATATTCCCCCTTTAATAACTGGAACCTTTTTATCTTTACACAGGCTCACCGTACCGAACCCATGAAGTGAAACAAAGAAGTATATAATAAGGGAAAAAATTCACAACAGATATTTATATTTGCCATTTGTGGCATAAATCCTGCTCGTTTTTTATTGAATACAGAATACAAACCGGTTTATTTTAGCGGATCTCTTTGAAAACCGTTAGCTAAACTGGTTGTTGCATCAAAATTAAACATATCTTGTTGCAATAACCAAAGTTCGTAAAAGTAGCCTTGGTTGGCCAGCAAAGTTGCCGGCGAGCCCTGTTCAACAATCTGGCCGCGATCCAGCACAATAATTTCATCCAGGGCCTGTAGTCCGGTCAATTGATGGGTGACCAGCAGTACAGCGTGATCCGGTTGGAGCAGCGGGCCGCCTTTAGCAAGCAATCGCGCCGTCAATAGCGGGTCCAGCCCGGCGGTTGGTTCGTCCAATAGCATGATCGGTGGATTCTTTAACAACAACCTGG
>JBGSKE010000123.1:0-1573 GCA_041741355.1 Negativicutes bacterium
GACGCCGTCCACTTTGACGGCGTTCTCTCCAGAGTCCGGTCCGGTTGCGGTTCTTTTGCCTGAGAGTTTGCCAGGTTAGCCTGCCCCTTCGGCGCCGCTACGCACGCGGTCTCTTCCACAACCATCATTCCCGGTATTCAGTTCACATCAGTTTCTAACATAATAATTAATTCGCCAACCCAAGCCAAACTCCTGCTGCGATTAATCACTTTGCAGGGAATACAATACCGTATTTTTTCAATTTCTTTAAAACTGCAGTATGTGATAAACCCAAGGCTTCTCCCAAACGACGCGAGGACCGATGATGCTGAACCGCCTGTAGCAGTGCTTCGCGTTCGGCTTCCGCCACCGAATCCCCCAACCTGACCTGCCCGCCGGGACGTCGCGGAACCGAGATCGACGCACTAGCGTCCTGCACCTGAATATGGTGAGCAAGAATAGCCGGTCCGTCTACCAGATTTACGGCGCGTTCCAATACATTCTCCAATTCGCGGATATTGCCCGGCCAATGGTACCTGATCAATTTTGCCATTGCCGCTTCGCCAATCGCCGACGCGGGCTTTTTCGCCCTAACCGCAAAACGTTTAAGAAAAAAATCCACCAACAGGGGAATATCTTCCGGCCTTTCCCGCAGTGGCGGCAAGAACAGTGGGATGACATTCAACCGATAATATAAGTCGGCGCGAAACATATCGCGCGACATCAAGTCTTCCAAATTACGATGCGTCGCTGCCATTACCCTGACATCGACAGCAATTTCCACCGTCCCGCCAACTCGGCGAATTTTGCCATCTTGCAGTACCCGCAGCAATTTCGCTTGCAAAGTGCTGGACAGTTCTCCCACTTCATCCAACAAAATCGTGCCGCCACCGGCATACTCGAACAAACCGCGTTTCCCCCCGCGAGCTGCCCCGGAAAAAGCGCCTTCTTCGTAGCCGAACAGTTCGCTTTCCAGCAATTGGTCCGGGATGGCCGCGCAATTAATCGGTACAAACATTCGTGAAGCTCTTGGCGACGCTTCATGAATCGCCCGGGCAAACAGTTCCTTGCCGGTACCAGTTTCGCCGCGCAGCAACACGGTTGAATCCCCTCGGGCAATTGTCCGGGCCATAGCCAGTGTCCGCTTCATCACATTGCTTTCATGGACGATCCGGTTAAACGCCTCGGGCAACTGCCCGGTAACGGACTGGACCAGCTCACGAACCTCGCTGATATCTTTCAGAACGGAAACGGCCCCGATAATCCGACCCGATTGATCAAAAATTGGTCGGCCACTGGCCAGATAATGACTTTTTGTTTTTTGCAACACAATCTCCCGATTGTTATAAGCGGAACCGTTGCGCAAAGTTTCGATCAAAGGCAAATCCGCCGGCAAATATTCGGTTAAAGGATGTCCCAGAATTTTTTGCCGTGATAAATGCAGGATGCGTTCCGCCGCCGGATTATAATGAGTCACAATTCCAGCCGCATCAATGGCCACAATCCCCTCACTCACAGCCGTCATCACGGCCTTAAGTTGTTCTGTCCGGACCTGGTGCGGCATCAAATCGATCAGCACGACGTCCAATACCTG
>JBGSKE010000124.1:0-3778 GCA_041741355.1 Negativicutes bacterium
CGAACTTTCCAGCGCCGGGATGATCCCTTCGCAGCGGGCTAACCGCTGAAATGCCGCCAGGGCTTCGCTGTCGGTGACCGAAACGTAACTGGCGATGCCTGTATCTTTGAAAAAGGAATGTTCGGGGCCGACGCCGGGGTAGTCCAGGCCGGCTGAAATTGAATAGGCCGGGATGACCTGACCGTCTTCATCCTGCAATAAATAACTCAGTGCGCCATGTAGAACGCCGGGGCGACCGAGTGTGAGCGAAGCGGCGTGTTCAGCGCCCAAACCCTTACCGGCTGCTTCTACACCGATTTTGCGAATCGCTGCGTCATTGCGGAATTCATAGAAAGTACCCATCGCATTGCTGCCGCCGCCGACACAGGCGACAACGTAACGCAGCGGCGCCTCGCTGAAACTGGCTACTTGTTGCCGAATTTCCCCGCCGATAATCGCCTGAAAATCGCGGACAATCATCGGATAGGGATGCGGACCGACCACCGAGCCGATGATGTAGTGCGTGTCGCGGATGTTGGTAACCCAGTAGCGGATCGCTTCGCTGGTGGCGTCCTTCAGGGTGCCGCTGCCGCTGGTAACCGGGATGACTTTGGTTCCCAGCAGCTTCATGCGAAACACATTCAGCGCCTGCCGTTCCATGTCTTCCTCGCCCATGAACACGCAACACTCCAGGCCGAATAAGGCGGCGACGGTGGCGCAGGCCACGCCGTGCTGTCCGGCGCCGGTTTCGGCCACGATGCGTTTTTTGCCCATGCGGCGGGCCAGCAGCGCTTGGCCGAGAGCGTTGTTGATTTTGTGCGCACCGGTGTGCAACAAATCTTCCCGTTTCAGATAAATCTTAGCTTTGCCGTAATGTTTGGTTAGGTTTTCAGCATAGTAGAGCAGCGTCGGTCGCCCGGCGTATTGTTTCAGATAGCGGCTGAATTCGGACTGGAACTCAGGGTCGTTTTTTAGCTTCGTATAGAATTCTTCCAGTTCATGCAGCGCCGGCATGACGGTTTCCGGTACGAACCGGCCGCCGAAGTCGCCAAAGCGTCCTTTTTGATCAGGCATGTTGATTCCTCCCTATTCGTTGTTGCAAATTCAGCAAACGGTTTATCGCAAGGCCAGATCGCGGCAGTGGGCGGCGATATCGGCGGCCTTGACCAGACTTTCGCCGACCAGAATTCCATGGACGCCGGCCTGCTTTAGCTGACTGGCGTCGGATCGGCTGCGGATGCCGCTTTCGCTGATCAGTCGCCAACGCGGATCGCAATGCGGCAACAGGGAAAATGTGTTGGCGATATCGGTGGTGAATGTGGCCAGGTCGCGATTGTTGATGCCGACCAGGCTGGCGCTGGTGCTTTTGACGCGTTCCAGTTCCGGCAGGCTGTGCACTTCGACCAGACAATCCATGCCGAGCCGAGTGGCAGTTGCCAGGAACTGATTTAGCTCGGCATCAGTCAGAATAGCCGCGATCAACAGGATGGCATCGGCGCCGGCGGCGCGGGCTTCGTACACCTGATATTCGTCGATGATGAAGTCTTTTCGCAGGATCGGCAGCGGGCTGACGGCGCGAACGGCGGCGATGTCGGTCAACTTGCCCTGGAACGGCGCGCTGGTGTGAACAGATAGCGCGGTGGCGCCGTTGTCGGTGAAAATCCGCGCCAGTTCCGGCACGCTGTGCGAGTCGCACAGCTGGCCTTTGGCTGGTGAGGCCAGTTTGCATTCGGCGATCAACATCCAGTCGGCGGCTTCCAGCGCGCGACTGAGAGCGAAGGTTGCCGGCTGGATTGCCGTCGGGTCCAGCGGCTGGGTTTGTTTCAGTGTTGCAACTTGTTCGCGAATCGCGGCGACAATTTGGTTCAGCATAGATGATTCCTTTCTGCGGTCCGGGCCGCGGCGACAAATTGGCGTATTTTATCGGGATCTTTCGTTCCGTCGGTTTCTACGCCGCCGGAAACATCGACTCCGTCAGGGCGCAGGATGCGGACAGCGTCGGCGACATTGGCTGCGTTCAGGCCGCCGGCGACGAAAAATTTTTGCCGGGGGCAGCCGATCAGCTGGCGGCTAGCCTGCCAATCAAAGGCGATGCCGGTGCCGCCCTGTTGTCCGGCTACGAAGCTATCCAGCAGCAGCCAGCTGTCGGTTTCCGTTTCAAGCGCCGCCGGGTTGAAGCCAGGGCCGACGCGAACGGCCCGGATCAGCGGACGGTTCAGACTGCGGCGGTATTGGGCAGACTCGTCGCCGTGCAGCTGGATGTAATCGAGTTGGCACTGTTCGGCAATCGAATTGACTTCGTTCAGCGGCTGATTGACAAATACGCCGACTTTGCCGGGACCGCAAACTGATTTGCAAATGCTGACCGCGCTGGCGACATCGATTTGACGCCGGCTGGCGGCAAATACGAAACCGATTAGGTCGGCGCCCGATTCCTGGGCAGTCTGTGCAGCCGTCAGTGAGCGGATACCGCAGATTTTTATCAGCATTGGTTCTGCAGGCTGAGTTCGCGCAGGCGCTCCAGCTTGCTGCGGGCGGCGCCGCTGTCGATGCTGCCGGCCGCCAATTTCAACCCTTCCCGGATGTTTTCGGCTTTTCCCGCCACCACCAAGGCAGCCGCGGCGTTTAATAGCACCAGGTCGCGTTTGGCGCCCCGTTCTCCCTGCAGGATGTTGTTGATGATTTCGGCATTTTCCGCCGGGCTACCGCCGCTGATGGCCGCATGGTCCGCCGTCGGAATTCCATATTCACCGGGCTCGATCACATAGGAGCGAATCTGGCCGTCGAGCAGTTCAGATACCTGAGTGGGCGCCGAGGTGGAAATCTCGTCCAGTCCGTCCAAACCGTGCACAACCATCGCCCGTCGGCTGTTCAGCTGTAACAGGACATTCGCCAGTTTATCGGTCAGCGACCGATCGTAAACGCCCAGCAGTTGACACTCGGCTGCTAAAGGATTGGTCAGCGGTCCCAGTACGTTGAACACGGTGCGAAAGCCGAGTTCGCGGCGCGGTTTGCCGGCGTATTTCATCGCTGGATGAAAAGTGGGGGCGTAGAGAAAACCGATCTGCGCTGCTTCGATGCCGTCTGCCACGCTTTGCGCCGGCAGGTCGATCCGGATACCCAAAGCTTTCAAAACATCAGCGCTGCCGCAGGAACTGGATACTCCGTGATTGCCATGCTTGGCGACCGCCACGCCGGCGCCGGCCACGACAAAAGCAACTGCCGTAGAAATATTGAAAGTTCCCTTGCGATCGCCGCCGGTGCCGCAGGTGTCCAGCAGTCCGGCCAGACGACAGTCGACCTTGACGGTGTGGCTGCGCATGCTTTCGGCAAAGCCGGCAATTTCCTCGCTGGTCTCGCCTTTGATTCG
Source organism: Negativicutes bacterium (assembly GCA_041741355.1). GTDB lineage: Bacteria > Bacillota > Negativicutes > UBA1444 > UBA1444 > UBA1444. The sequence continues at coordinate 3,350 of JBGSKE010000124.1, forward strand.
CAGCGCGGTCAGCAAGCTGCCGATCTGGGCTTCACTGGCATCGCCCGACATGATTGTCTGCATTGAGTCCTGCGCTGCCTGGCGGGAAAGATTTTCGCCACCGATGACCTGATTCAACACTTCTTTCAACATGACCCATTCCTCCTCATCCCTGCGGGAAATCATTTTGCCAAATAAAAAAACCACTCCACCCGACAGGGGCGAAATGGTTCGCGGTACCACCCTAATTCGGAAAACAAAAAGTTTTCCCTTGGTTCAGGTACGGGCTTGCGCCGATACCCTAAGCCCGTTAACGGAGGCAACCGGCCCAGCCTACTCATAGTTCGGTGGGCAGCTCGCGGGGCCATTCGACATGGACTCTGGACCGGTCATCTCACCTCCGGATTGCTCCGGACACCGGCTCGCTGAAACCAAAGCGGACATGTGTAC
>JBGSKE010000125.1:0-5242 GCA_041741355.1 Negativicutes bacterium
GAAGTCCGGCCGAGCATTTGCAGCAAGAGGTGGTTTTCATTGCCGGAAGTCACGATATATTTGATTTTATGCTGGGAGAGTTCACTTTTGACGGTTTCGATCGAACTATAGATATATTCGGATAACGCCTGATGAAAATGGATTGACTCGCGCTGGTTTTTGTCAAAGCTTTCTTTGATCCGCAGCGCGCCGATATGGACGTTTTGCTGATAATGGATGACTCCATCTTTTAGTAATGTAAAGCCGAGCCCGCCGGAAGAAATGTCGACGAACAACAGGGCTTCGCCGGGACGCTCGATCTGATGTTTGCGGATCGTGTGGTAGAGGGCGACATATTTGAAATAGATTTCCTGTAACATATCGACCACTTCCAGCTCGAAGCCGGTGCGAATACGCGCCTGGTCCACAACATAGTGCTGGTTTTCCGCTTCCCGCAAAGCGGTTGTGGCGATCACCCGGTAATCTTTTACGCCATATTCGTTTAACAGACGTTTGTAACCGCGCAGCAAGGCGCAGAGCTGCCCGGAAGTGGTAAAGCTGATTCGGCCTGTTTTAAAGGTTTCTTCACCGAGAAAAACTTCCCGCGATGTTTTTTCAATCACCCGCAGGTCGCCGAGCGAAGTGAATTCGCTAATTTGCAAAGTGACCTGTTCGGAGCCGATATGGATGATTGCGAATAGTTTTGGTGCAGATTTTTTGCCCAATTGCTTCGGCCTCCCAGTTTAGTGCTAAATCAATTATTCGACAAAAACGGTCAGAACCCTTGCCGGCCGGGTTAAGTTTTTGTTAACAGGGCAAAGGATTTCGACGGAGACAGAACGAAATGTATAACACATCATTATTCTTGTTACGGGGAGACGCGCAATGTACAATAATCCATTGAAACAGAAGCTACAAAAAAATGTTGCGGTGTCAGGCTGCATGATTCAGGGCTATCTGCCGTCGCTGGTCGAAATTTGCGGTCTGGCGGGCTTTGATTTTGTATTTTTGGATGCGGAGCACGCCGCGATCTCGCCCAGAGACTGCGAAGAACTGGTGCGAGCGGCGGAGGTTCGCCAAGTCGTTCCACTGGTCCGGGTTCCCAATGCAGCGCCGGATACCATCCTGCGCTATATGGATGCCGGTGCGATGGGCGTAATCTTGCCGGGGGTGTCAACGCGAGCTGAAGCTGAGCAAGCAGTGCGCGCCGTGAAATACTATCCGGAGGGCATGCGCGGCCTGAATGCGGTACGAGCCTCCGATTTTGGTATGGTCAAACCACTTTCGGAATACGTACAGGAAGCAAATCGACAAACCGTTATTTTGACAATCATTGAAACGGCAGCGGCGATTGCCAATCTGGCCGATATTCTTGCCACGCCGGGAATCGACGGAGCAATTTTGGGGACGGGGGACCTTTCCCAGTCGCTGGGCGTGCCGGGGCAAGGCAAGCACCCAAAGGTGCAGGAAGCAACCCAACGGTTCGTGACCGCAGGATTAGCCGCAGGCAAGCCGATCGGTACGGTGGTGCGACCGGGCGAAACAGCAAAAGAGTATCTGGATCGGGGGTTGACCATTATGATCACGAGTGCAAATTCCCTGTTTGGCAGTGCAGCCAAAAGATTTGTCAACGCAGTGAAGGTTTGAAGAAACTTTCCGAAAAATTCTTGACAGTTCTCAGGCAGCTACTACAATAGATAGTAATAAATAGTTGAAATGGGTAGCGACTTTCCTGAGAATGGCGATTCACGCAAGGACTATAAAAATAGGAGTGAGATGAATGCGTATTAAAGTAATGCTGGTCGATGATTCACCATTCTCGCGAACTATGTTGGCAGCAACGTTGGAAGAAATGGATTGTGAAGTTGTTGGCGAAGCTGATTCAATAGAAAACCTCGTTCATACCTATCAAGAGTCGCGGCCGGACATCGTGATGATGGATATTGCCATGCCTGGCGCGGATGGATTCGAATGCACCAAAATGCTCCGCCTGCATGACCCGGCGGCAAAAGTTATCATGTGCAGTTCCATGAAAGATGAAGAGTCGGAAGCCGAAGCCAAGCGCGCCGGAGCAGTCGGGTATGTGCAAAAACCGGTGGATGTAGAGACATTGCAGCGCGTTATCAGCCACGTAGTGGCGCCGGATTCACTCTATGGCAGCCTGGAGGAGTGGGGGCTGGATGTTTTTAAAGAAGCGCTTGCCCAGAGCACTACCCGCTTGACGAAAACAACGGTGAGTTTTGCAAATGTTGAAGACAGCGGTCGGCACACTTCGCGGGGGATTATGGTAGTCATCGGAATTATCGGACGCTATCCCGGCTCTTTGATTGTCGATATTGCCTACGAAACAGCAGAAAAAATGGCGGCTTCGATTCTTAAGCGCGAGGCGAAGAACCGTGACGAGGTCGTGGCGATGGCGGCGGAATACGCCAATGTGATTGGCGGGGTAGCCTGTTCGATGCTGAATAAAAAAGATAAAACTTTCGGTTTTAAAGTGGCGCCGCCGAGCGTGTTTTTTGGCGAGACGACCGAAATCTTCAGCCCCAACATTTCGCTGCGCAGCGTGAATGCGGATACGGATTTTGGCCAAGTATACATGAGCATTGGCTTTAAAAAGGGGTTGGTACTGTGGATGTAAATTCGATTAATCCGATATTGAAAGCGTTTGCTGAGATTCTTCCCCAGATCGGCTTTCAGGATATCGCAAAAAAAGGGATATCGCTGGAAGGATCAACGTTGGAAAACCCCGGCATCCTGATTAATATTGGCGTCATGGGTCCGCTCAAAGGGGCGATTTTGATCGGAATGAGCATAGACAATGCGCATCAGTTCGCCTCGAAAATGATGATGGGCATGCCTGTTTCAGAGCTGGACGAATTGGCGCAAAGCGCTTTGGCTGAAATGGGAAACATGGTTTGCGCGAACGCCTGCAGCCTTTTCAGCCAGACCGGAGTTGTCGGGCTGGACATTTCGCCGCCCTCGTTGTTGGTGGGCATAGGCGGCCAGGTCAGATTATCCGTGCCTAAAATGATCGTCGTCAATTTTTCGGCTGACGGCATTGCCGTGGACGTATTTGTTGGTTTGTTCAGCTGATTGTTGCGGAGAAATATTTCAGAGCTATAAATCTGAAAATAAAGCGGTTTTCAACAGAAACGCTCCAGAATTGGAGTTAGATCGTCGCCGGGCTGTTAGGCCCGGTTTTTTTTATTTTACAGGCCCCGATACATTCGTCGCACTGCAGACGAACCGTATGTTCACTAGAAAATCGCTGATTAGATTTGAAAACATCAGGAAGAACGGTACTCTGCGTCGAATCTATAAGTCATAAGGAAATTTGATGTTGAGGCGAGCAAAATGAATCAGCTATTTGTCGAACACACGGAAGAGTTAATCATGAGTCATCCTTTAGTTATGCTGGTTGTGGATCCGGAGAATGGTCAAATATTGCATGCGAATTATGCGGCCGCCAGCTTCTATGGCTGGAGCTTAGACCAACTGCGAAGCATGAAAATGGATCAGCTCAACATATTGCCGGAAGAATCGTTGCCGGAAATAATTGAGTTTGTTAGAAACCCAAAGCGTGGCTCTTTTGCCTTGCAACACAGAATGGCCGATGGGCAAATTCGCGACGTTGAAGCATACATTGTACCGACTCTTTGGCAACAGCGTCCAGCCATGCATTCCATTATTGTCGACATAACGAGCCGGAAAAAAACGGAAGCAGTGCTACGCGTCAGTGAAGATCGGTTCCGTCAGTTTGCCCAGCATCTTCCGGTTCCGCTGGTATATGGAAATAGAGGCAGTGGGCGCAATGAGTTTGTCAATGCACAATTTGTGCAAACTTTCGGCTATACACTGGATGATGTGCCGACCATATCAGCGTGGTGGGAACTTGCCTATCCTGATGAAAAATATCGCAGCGAACGGATGCGCATATGGGAAAATGCGGCGGTTAGCGGAAAGAAATGCCCAATCAATATTGAACCGCGTGAAGCGAATGTTGTCTGTAAAAACGGTGAAAGCCGCCTAGTTATTGTTAGCGGGACAATCACCGACGATGGAGTTCTCGCGACTTTTATCGACATAACAGAAAAGCGGCATGATGAAAGATTGCTAATGGCTTCTTACGAGCGGAAAAGAAAAAATGATCTTCTCAACGACTTGATTCATCATGACGCACCTCCCGAAAAACTCTTGTCTGCATGTGAGCGCATGCTGGGAAGTCGTGTAAAGGGCCCTTGCAATTGCTTTTTGCTTGTGATGGCTACTTACAAAGATAAGCCGCGAAAATACTGGCTGGAGCAGCGTGATGTATATCAACCGTTGGTTGATTCCATCGCCGATGTATTGTCAAATGAAGCAACGATTGTCTGGGAAAGTGCGGATGGATTGGGGATTCTCCGGTTTGGCGATGAACTGGCGAATACGCGTAAAATTGATCAGATCAAGCAAGCTGAAGAAATACTGCAAGCTATCGTGTTTCATGAACCGGAATTTGACGGCGCGATTGGCGTTGCCGACCGCGCAGGAAATCTATCGGAACTTGGCATGCGCTATCGGCAGGCGGTCGTATCTGTGCAGAGTGGCCCCAAGATTTGGTCCGAGCGCAAGATATTTCATTACCATGATATTGGTCTGTTGCAGTTTCTGCCTTATATCAGTGATCAAAATCAATTGGACAGTTACATTGAGCGGACATTGGGACCAGTGTTGCATCACGATAAAAATAAAAAAATGAAACTGCTGCCCACACTTGAAGGGATCATGCTAAGCACCAACTTAAAGAGTGCGGCCAATACACTGTCGATTCACTACAAGACATTAATGGTCCGCAAGCGGCAGCTAGAATCGATTTTTGGCTCGGATCTTGATGACATTGACGTGCGAACAACTTTGTCCAGTGCGATAAAACTGATGAAGCTACGAGCGGGATCGGAAGAATAACGAAATGAAATTGCTCTCGGATTGATGGGTTAGAGTTTTTATCCTTAATGGAGCGAAAAGTGGCTTATTCCTGTAAAATACGGGATAAAAAAGTAGGTGATAATATTCACGAAATTAAATATAATGTCTAATTGTAGAGCGCATAGGTATAAAATTTCTGTGCCGGTATCGAGGAGGAAGAACCATGAAAAGCATTCAAACCAAACTTACGGTTGTGATTTTAGTAATTTTTACAGTTGCCATGGCGACGCTAGGGGGGCTCAATTATTGGAAAGCCCGTTCTATTGTTACAGAGGACGTGACCTTGAATTTGAAGAAT
>JBGSKE010000126.1:0-2041 GCA_041741355.1 Negativicutes bacterium
AGGGGGGGATCATCGTGGACCCGATACGACCATATAACGAGTTGAAGCCGATCAGCGAGCTTCCTATTGAAGAAAATAGGGCCTTGTTTCAATTGGTAGAGGAAACCCGTGTCGCGATTGAATTGTTGAACTATGAGATGAAATCCCTGCCCTCTCCCGGTATCTTGGTCGACACACTGGCGCTGCAGGAAGCAAAGGCCAGCAGCCACATCGAAAATATTGTCACGACCAACGACGATTTGTATCGTGGCATCGTATTTGATAACTTTACCGCAGAAGCCAAGGAGGTCGCCAATTACAAAGCGGCATTGTTTGCCGGGTTCGCAAGCTTGGAGGCGCGTGGAATTCTGTCGGTCGGCGATATCGAGCGGATCAACCGGCACGTCAACACCAAGCAGCCCGGTATTCGCGCGAACCTGCCGGGGTTTGAAAAAAGCTATACCCGGATCGCCAACGTCACGGGTGGACAGACAGAAATTCTCTACACCCCGCCGCATGGCAAGGATCTATTGAATCGCCATCTTTTGGGCATGTTGGAATACATCTATGATGACGACCTATACCCGATCCATCCGCTGGTAAAAATCGCTCTGGCGCATTATCAGTTCGAAATGATTCATCCGTTTTATGACGGCAACGGGCGAACCGGCCGCATTCTCAACATCTTATTCCTCTGCAACAAAGGTTATCTTTCCTACCCAGTGCTGTACGCCAGCTCCTATATCATCCGCAGCAAGAACGACTACTACCGGCTGCTGCGACAGTGTGGACAAAACGATTCATACATGCCGATGATCGAATACATGCTGCATTCGTTTCAACAGACAGCCCGCAAAACGCTGGCTGTTGTGAATGAGATCAAACGATTGATTGGCCGGTATAGCGACGAAGCGTTTCTGAGCCAGTTGAAGGGGCATGAAAAGGTCTTGAAATTGGTCGTCGAAGTCATCTTCCGCAAAGTATACGTCCGCATCGACGATTTGGTGGAAGTGGGAGTGCACCGCCAGACGGCGGCCTCCTATTTGAAACAATTGGTTGACAAAGGGCTGTTGCAAGAGGAACGGCTGCACCGGGACAAAGTGTTTAAAAACGTCGAGCTGCTAAAGTTGTTTGAAGGGGAATAGAAAATGATGAATCAAGTCGATATCAACGCCAAAGTAAACCTGGTCACCAAAATTGCCAATAAACTCCGTGGGCCCTATACCTCCGAAAAGTACGGCAATGTGATTATCCCGATGGCAATTTTGCGCCGGTTTGACTGCGTATTGGCAGATAAAAATGAAAAAATCCGCCAGATTCTCGACAAGTTCAACAAGCTGAACGTGGATGAAAAACTGGTGGAGCAGGCCGTTCAAAAAGAATGCGGCGTTCCCTTCTACAACAAAAAATGCGTCACGTTCGAGGCGCTGGTGGGCGACAGCGACAATATCAACACCAACTTTCTGGAGTTCATCACCGCCTATTCCCCCAGCATCGAAGCCATCTTGAAGGGGCTTAAATTCAAAGAAGAAGTCGAATTCATGATCAAAAAAGGTCTGTTGTTCGAAGTCGTCAAAGCTTTTTCCGAAGTCGACTTTCACCCGGAGTCCACCGATCAGCTGACCATGGGCTACGTTTTTGAAGAAATCATCCGGACTTACAAAGCAAACGCCGAGGCCGGCGACCACTATACGCCGCGCGAAGTCATCGAACTCTGCGTAGACCTGATGATGGCCGAAAATGTGGACGAGCTGAAAAAATCCGGCAAGATTATCCGCATCTATGATGGCTGCTGCGGTACAGGTGGCATGCTGACGGTGGCGAAACGCAAACTGGAAGAGCTGCTGGGAACCAGCGAGCGGGTGCGCCTGTTCGGTCAGGACAGCAACCCGGAGTCCTATGCCGTCTGCTGCGCCGAAATGTTGATGTTGGGCGACGATGCAAAAAATATCTATGAAGGGAATACGTTGACGCAAGATCAATTGTCCGGCGAAAAATTTGATCTGCTGATCACCAATCCGCCGTTCGGCTTTGAGTGGCGGACCGATAAAGCCGCAGTCGA
>JBGSKE010000127.1:0-9366 GCA_041741355.1 Negativicutes bacterium
AACTGAGATTGCTGGTGATATGGTAGCGGAACTCGATCTCCGGATACTTGGGCTTCAGCACCGCTTCGGCGTAATCGATCGTGCTTTTCGCCAGATCCCAGTTCAACAGCGGTTCGCCGCCAAACATCGCGACTTCGAGAAATCCGCCCGCTTTGATGCGGGCTGCGCAGCGGTCGACCGCCGCAAAGGCCACTTTCTCCGACATCATTGGCTGTTCGCTTTTCCTATAGGTGCGCTTACCGTTCAGGCAATAGATGCAGCCCAGATTGCAGTCCTGCGACAACAGCAGATAGAGCGACATTCCCGGTGATAAAGCCATCAGCTCTTCAGCGGACGGTTTGGCGGCGGCAGGCGCCAGCTCGGACTCCGCCGTGTCGACCAGAATATGGTGGCTGATCAGAAAATCAATTACGGTGGCTTCTTCCGGCCACAATGCCGCCAATTCGTCGCGGCAGAGCACCCCGCGTCCGGCGCTTGTCAGCAAGGTTTCAACAAACTCTAGGCCGCGTCGGAACAGCAGTGGCTGCGGTTGCAACGAATTCAGCAGCAACAAGCGGCCATCCCGCTGCAGACGAATCAGATTGGCGGTAACTTTCAGCGGGGTTTTCAATTGCCGGCTTGCCAATTATGCGCCCCGCCTTTGGAACAACTGCCGGGCGAAGGCTTATTGCCGCTTTTGGTCACGATGTGAAAGCCGCATTTGGAGCAGACCCAGGACCCCGCCGCCTCGGCCACGCCAAGGACCTTGAGCCGGATTTCGCCGAGCGCGCTATTATCGGCGGGATTGGTGACGATAACGCCTGTCAGGACCATAACACCGATGCTCGCCAAAATACAGACCAACTTGATTTTTTTCATCGCAACATCGCCTCCTTATCGCTTATGGCCGATTGTTTCAGGCCGGAAAAGACAAAAACCCGCACCTGTAACAAGACCGAAGTTCTCTCTCAGTCATGCCGGGCGCGAGTCTTTTTCCAGTTCATTTCCGCCTTCTTTTGCTGCGAAATTTGTCGTTGATTTGTATTTCTACACAAAGTTCAATTATCCTGCAAACTGCAACTTGCTTACCCCAGATCGACCCGCAAACTCGGATCGGTTTCACATTCGGCGACGATTTGGTTGTACGCATCAATCAATCGGCGAACGGTAAGCTTGCGTTCAGACGCCTTGAACTGACTCAGCTCATAAACATTGCTGGCGATGAACTGCTCAAAATCGAGGATTTCAATGCGCCCGGCCATTCCCCGGTCGCTAGCCATCTGTTCCGCCAGCGCCACCCGTTGACAAATCGTAATAATCATCGGTCGCAGCCCGCAAGCAAGGTTCTCGCCGCATTTCGCCAATAATGCCTCCGCAGGCGCCGTCGTGCAATGAATCACCACATCATCGACAAAAAAATCGCCGCGCCGATCTGTCGGCGAATCGGCGACCGACGCGCCATGAAACGGCACCGATCCCGGCGGCAATATCAACGACAGCTTCGCGCCTACCAAATGTTGCAGCACCATCCCGGCGTAATTCATGCCGGGATTTTCGCGTTGCCGGGCCACCGCTTGCTCCAGCAGGTCCCGAATGGCGCTGCGTAGTGAGGAGCCGGCGTCATAACGCAAACGAAACGGCCGCGAATTGAAGTGATCTTTGACCCGATCCACCCACCAGCATTCCACCGCCGGCATATCCGCCAACCCTTCCGCGTGCAACGCATTGAGCAGCGTCACATACTTGGTCATCAACCCCATGCTGCCGCGGCTGGTGCGACCGGCCTCCTCGGCCAGCGTTCGGGTAATCTCGTATTCTCTCAAAATCTTGCGGATGACCGAGGCGCCCAATCCTTTGACCTGGCCCTCTTTATCGGTGACCAACGACTCCGGGCTGAGCGGCAGTCCCTGTTCTTTCGCCACCCGGCTCAAATACAGCGCAACCGACAAACTGCCCTTGGAATTGACCCTTTCTGCTTTTTGAAAATCCGCTAGTTGCGATTCCAGCACACTATTCATAGGCCGCCTCCGCCAATGGACGCAACAAATGACGGCCTAGGTACGCCGCCACCGGCGCGGCCACCGCGTCGCCCATCGCCTTGTAGCCGTCGTTATAACCGCCCGGTATGACAAAGTTTTCCGGGGCGCCCATCAGACGCGCCGCTTCCCGCACCGTGATCAACCTGGTTCGAATCTCGCCGTTGCATTTTAAAATCAATAATTGCCGACTGCTGCCGCCCTCCGGCGTGCGCAGGCAGCCCGCCAGACCGTCAAACCGGACTTCCAGCACTTGCTTGCCATTGCGGGTCCGTTTGTAGCCAGTAGCAATCATCGCTTTGTCACTATCCGCCGCCAATAGCCTTTGCCGATGTTTTTCCGGCATCATGGCAAGATTTTTGGCGACCGCCGCTGCTGCGTCCGACGGCGCGTCCCACTCGACGATATCCGCCAAGGAGACCTTTAGCGGCCCCGGCTCGGGCATGCGCCACCACAGCCAGCCAGGCAGCCCTTTGGCCACCCGCTTGACCGCGTCGTTATGCAACCAGTTCGGCCCAGCGTCGACCAACGTTTCGGGAATCTCCACATCTGCCGCCACCGCAACAACAAAAATCCGTGGCCGGGACTGCGGCACAAAATGCCAGGCATTAACCAACATCGCGCCGACCCGATAGCCCCGCTCTTGCAAGGCCATGTGCAGCAGGCGATAATTTTTGCCGCCAGCCGTCGAAACCAAGCCAACGACATTTTCGGCCAGCAGCACTTTCGGCCGCGCCGCCATTTCGTCCAACACCCGCAACCACTGCCATACCAACCCGCTGCGCGCCGCTTCAATCCCGCCAGCCATGCCTGCCAACGACAAATCCTGACAGGGAAAACTCGCCCAGGACACATGCGCCGGCGGCAGCCAGCGCCCGTTCACCGACTGAATATCGCCGGTATGAAAAGGCGCGGCGGAGTGATTGGCCGCATAGACCCGGGCTTTTTTGACGCAGATATCATTGGCCCAGACCGTATCAAACAACCCCTGCAACCCGCAATCGACCAGCCCGCTGCCGGCGAAAAACTCGATCAGGCGGGGGGCTGGGCAATCGCCTGCAGCGCTGTGATCAATGCGCTCAGCGTAGCCTGAAACCGTCGTGGTCGCAGCTCGCACTCCCATACTATAAAAACCCTCCACCCTGCTTGCATTAAACGCTCTGCATTACCGCGGTCCCGCTCGGCATTCCGCTGCAGCTTCGGCGTCCAATATTCCTGCCGCGACTGCGGCAAAACAGATTCCGGGCAATTTTCGTGCTGGTGCCAAAAGCAACCATGCACAAAAACCACCGCTTTATATTTTGCCAACACGATATCCGGCTTGCCCGGCAGCTTGGCAACATTCTTGCGATAGCGAAACCCGGCCCGAAAAAGCGCTTTGCAAACTTTTTCCTCCGGCTTGGTGCCGCTGCTTTTCACTTTTGCCATCAGCGCACTGCGCTGGGCAACCGTTAAACGATCGGTCCCGTGCGCAATCGCAACCTGCATCGGTTCAAGACGTTCCGGTCGTTTTTCCTGCATGTCGGAACTATTCGACGTCAAATGGATTTTTCCTTTAATATAGCGTCTTTTGCGGAACGTTTGTTCTGTTTTCTAGTATAGTACAGGATCGGTGCGGTGTAAAGATCACGTGAAAAATTCTCTGCATCGTGATAGAATAATCGCTAGAATGACCATAAAGGAGCTGATCTCTATGATGATCAAAAACAAACCGCAGTCTGTAAAGCACCGGGAGGTGTACGCAGACTAGCTCTTCGGCGCCTCCCGGGCAGTGGTTTTTAAACAACTACGGGAGGATTGAAAAAATTGAACAACTTAGCATTATCAACATTAGTATCCGTCGGTCTTGACGAGGACCTGCTGCGGCAAGCTTCGCAATACCCGGATTGCTTTTTGGCCCGCGTATCGGTCCAGCACAAGGAACAGTACCGCGTCATCAGCGAAAGCGGCGAGATGCAGGCGGTCATCTCCGGCAAACTGGGCTACAGGGCCACGGATGCGCCGGACTATCCGGCAGTGGGAGACTGGGTCCTGGTCGACCGGCTGGACGACACGCACGGCACTGCGATCATCCACCATATCTTGCCACGGCGCACGGTATTTCGCCGCAAAGCCGCCGGCGCAGGAGTCCACGGCCAGATCGTCGCCGCCAATATCGACCAGCTGTTTATCTGTATGGCGCTGAACCAGGATTTTAGCCTGCGTCGGCTGGAACGCTACCTGGCCATCGCCTGGGACAGCGGCGCCATTCCGGTCGTGGTGCTGACCAAGACCGACCTGTGCGACGACCTGAATGCACGTCTGGCCGAAACCCGCGATACTGCGCTGGGCGTCGACATCCTGGTCACAACCGGCACGAGCGAAGCCGGCTGGCAACCGGTCGCCGCGTACCTGCAGCCGGGCAAGACCGTCGCGTTCGTCGGCTCGTCCGGCGTAGGCAAGTCGACCCTGATCAACCGCCTGCTGGGCGAAAACCGTCTGGAAACCCTGGAAATCGCTCAGGACGGCACCGGTCGCCACACCACCACGTTTCGGCAATTAATTGTCCTGCCGGGCGGCGCGGTGGTGATCGACACCCCCGGCATGCGCGAGCTGCAGCTCGACAGTGGCGACCTGGCCCAGACCTTCGCCGATATCGAGAAATTTGCCGCCGAGTGCCGCTTTGGCGACTGCAACCACGACTGCGAACCGGGCTGCGCCGTCAATAACGCCATCGCGGCAGGACTGCTGGACGCTGACAGGCTGGTCAGCTACAAAAAGCTGCAAATCGAGCTGGGCTACCAGGGCCTCAGCGCCCGCCAACTCGAACAGGAAAAAATCAGCCGCATGATGAGCGGCGTCGGCGGGATCAAACAATTCCGCGCTATTGTCAAAAACAGAAACAAGCGATAAATCGCAACCAAGCAAACAGGCCGTGCCGGAACTGATCACTCAGCTTCGGGCACGGTCTTTTTTGTTGCAGACACCGATCGCGTCAAAGAATCGTTTTAGCGAGCCCCTTTCGCGTTATGTCTTCGCTTGATTATACATTTGCAAGGTTTGTGTCGGGAATGCAAACTCAATGCCGCGCTGCTCAAACTCCGCCTTTATTTGGAAATAAATTTCCTGATTAATATCCATGTAGATATCAAAGTCACTGCTTAAAACATAATAGACGATTTCATAGTCCAGACTATAGGCGCCGTAAGCGCAAAAATGTGCGCGCCCGAATCTGGTTTGCGGGACATTACTGATAATGTTTTTAATCACGGCGGGAATTTCTTTTAATTTGGCCAGCGCCGTATCATAAGTAACTCCTAGCTTGAATAGCACTCTTCTTTCTTTCATTGTTTTATAATTTTTAATACGCGACTTGGTCAAATCCGAATTTGCCAGCACAAGTTGCTCGCCACTTAAAGCACGCAAGCGAGTGGTTTTCATGCCAATATATTCTACTGTTCCCATCTGATCGCCGACAATAATAAAATCGCCAATTTCAAACGGCTTGTCAAAAAATATGGTAAAGCTGCAAAAAAGATCCACGAGAATGGCTTGCGCCGCAAACGCCAATGCCACGCCGCCAATGCCAAGACCCGTTACCAGAGAAGTTATTTGTATGCCAATATTGTCAAGAAACAGAATCAGCGCAATGCTCCAGATCACGAGTTCTACCATTCGATTTATCCACTGATAGATATTATTTCTATTTTCGCCATCTATTTTATTTTTTATATAATTTCCAATAAAAAATAGCAACAGCGACGAAAGAAGCATCGCTCCGATTGCAATTGAAAATGCAATGCTAATTAATTTAATTGTTTCTTCCAGCACGGTATTTAGGTTTAATATTTTTGCACTAAATCGGAAAGCCGCCCAATATAATAACGGAATTATTTTTTTAACTAAAGACATTATGAATTGGTCATCGATGAAATTAATTGCTTTGCCCGCCCAGGCAAGGAATCGCGTCTTTATCATATGTTCAACAATTTTTATCATGGCGATCCCGATGATCAACGTTGTTAAAAAAATAAAATAGTTTAAAATCGTATTATTAAAATACACCGCATAAATAATTTTATCCAAAACATACCTCCAAAAATCTTATTTTATTTTAGCCAAATGCTCCATCATTTTCGCCCAAATACGCTGCGTTTCCATAAAATCAGCATGGTGTTTTTTCACATTTTTATTGTATTTTTTAAGTTCGATTAATATTTTCATGAAATCCGGGCGATTAAAATATGCACAGATTTTAGGCAGAACCGTGCTCAGCTTGTCATGCATCTCCGCCACTTTTTCCTGATAGGCGTCCGGCTGTGTGATGTAGAGCAACAGCGGTTTATAGCGGACCCAGCCAATGCAGGCTTTGTAAAAGCGATTAATGATTTGTTCATTATCCACTTTTATAAACCGTAATTGGATCGGCAGTACCCCCTCCAATAGATGATGATAGGTCGAAAAACCATCGTGGAATGTATAGCAAGGAACCTTGAGAACCTTTCGCTCACTCAAGCAAGTACTTAAAAAAGTGTCTTCGCCTCGCGCTGCCGGCGGATTGTAAAACGGAAATATCCGCCCCGGATCGGTAAGATTGATGCCTAAGTTCGCCCCCGAGATGAATTTGGCATGGTTAATTTCCTGAACTTCTTTTATTTCGTCGCTAACCAATACGGCAGGGTCTGCATAGGTTACGCCGCCATTATTCATCGTTGTTTTTACATTATCCCAGTTTAAAATGTCATTGCTGATCGCTTCGATAAATAAACGAAAGTCGCTCTCCGACATCGTAGAGTTGTATTCTAAAAAGGGAATCGGCGAGATGTATCCGCAGTGATGTCCATGCGTAAGATCGGCATGGGCAATATTTTTTATATGGGTCGCCAACACATGCTGCCCGCCCCAAACCGCCTGCCTTTTGGTATTGGTAACCGCTACGGGATATTCGTCGTCATCCAAAAAAATTAAATAATCCATGCCGTTTTTAATGGCGCTATAAACCACAGCATTGCGTTGTGACGCATAGCCTTTGCCAAAAATCTTGCTTGCCTCATCAGCGCTAATAATGCCGGCGTTAATCAGCTGTTCCACTTCATTTTTAATATCGTTTTGGCCAATAAACACCGACCCGTCTATATTGCCAACGAGTTCAGGATGAATTCTGGTGTAATCGGTTTTGAGCGTTTTGGTGTAACTAAGATCATAGGCAACGATAATATGCAGCGCGATTCGTTGATTATCGACCAACCCGGATTCTTTCCAATTATGGATGTAGCTGCGCAGGATCTTCTGAAAGCTCTTCCTGCCTGTTGCAAAGCCGATTCCCACTTTTATGTTTTGTTGCTGTTGCATGAACTAGCTCTCCTTTTCTTCGCCTAAAAAAATAAACGCTGCAGAAATTATCAGCAGCGTAACAAAAATAGAAATAGCAAAATTAATTACTCACCTTCTGCACGCTTACGAGATTAGCTGACGGATTCGGGCAGAAAGTATGCCCTACGCGAAAGATATCGCGACTCACCCCAAAAATGGTTCTCCCGTTCAATTGCTTGATTCAGCGGATCTATGCATTTTTTCAATCAGTGTCGGGCGGATTCGTTAAAAATATGTTGGCTCCAGATTTTCTCTAACCTTATAATTCATTGTATTACGGGAAGCAAAGGCTTGTCAATTTGAATGCGCCGATCGACAGGCGGCGCGATACCTGAAAATTCCGTCCCCTGTTTTGATCCGATATTATTTTTGCCAAACTGCTCCATTTCCGCCAGAAAAACGTATAATAAAAATCGATCTACAAATCTGCGTTGCTCAAAAGGGGGCACAGACATGGACGGGCGGCGACACCGGTTTGCCAAAAAAGAGGGCGGTCGCTGGCTGATTAAACGGGCCAGGGTAGTCGACTTTTATACCTATCCCAAAGAGACGACCTAAATCAAAACAGGCGAAGATCCCTTGCAGCTCCGCCATCGATAAGAACATAGCAAAACCCCAGCCCGTTTATCTGTAGTGGATAAATTGACTGGGGTTTTATTCTATTCCTCGTCGTCTTCCGCCAGTGCGATCGTTTCCCCGGCGAGTTTGCCATCCCACGGCTCTTCGCGCAGCGCGTCCCCGCCACCCTCGTCCCGGCCTTCCTCGATCGCCAGGATCGCGGCGATGCGGTGGATGATGTCGTGCGCTTCCTCCACCCGTTTTTCCGCCAGCGTGGCGTCAGGTTGTTCTTCAGTTTCGGCCACGTCTTCCACCGCGCCGATCACCTGACCGATTTGGTCGATACGCCGCTGGGTGAGATCGTCGCGGGAAGCGACTTCCTCAAATGCGCCGAGCAGCACCCGGATGATTTTCGTGATATCGGTTAATAGCATGCTGCATGCCTTCTTTCATCGTTTCTCATTTCGCGCTTTCCACTCGCGGCATTCGTTGCAGCGCAGTGTCTGGTCCTCCAGCCGCTGGCAAATCGCCACGGCGGTCTTTTCAAACGCGCCGAGACGATCATCGAGCCTGACTAATAACCAAGCCGAAACGGCAATCGGGAATCCCACTTGGGATACGAGCTGGCCCCAGTCCATGACTTAGGCCAGTACGCCGGTATCCTGAATCAGGATCGACGGGTCCATTGCGCTGACGAGATCGCCGCCGGTGGTGGCAAACAAGTTCTTGGCGATGATCAGTGCCTGCGTGGCGACTACTTCGGCCTTGGTCAATCCTTCTTTCGGGTTGGTCAGCGTGAAGTTCACTTCCTTGCCAGCCGCATTGCGAAACGGCATTTTCAGAGTTTTGGTCATCGGGTTGTCCTCCTTTCAATGTTTTTTGAGTAATTGGGAGCAAGGGTGTTTGCGTCAGAGTTTCCGTTAACAAAATCATTGCATCTGATTCGAGCCGTATAATTCGTCGGTGAAAGAAAGCATCAGTCCGGTAAAATCAACAGGAAGTTCATTTTAGGGTTGAGCGCAGGAGCGCATTCAAACCGCCCGGATATTGCCGCATCTTGAACCGAAACGAATTTAGGCGAGAAGGGCGGCAATGATTGTTACGGAAACTCTGCCAACCGACTTCCTTACTCGTTCGACAGGTCCGCTTCGTCGGTGCGAAGAATCGCGACAAGCGCCGCGCCCTGCAACCCGCCGATGCTCGATCCCACGTCGAACAGGTCCTGGTCGGACGAGGCCGGTTTCACGTTGGAGAACCGCAGCGTCTTGTACTGGGCCGCGCCGCTGGCGCTGGTCCCATTGGCGACCTTGATGCCGATCCGGGATTCCTGGGGCGTTTTCACAACTGCCATGAGGGTCCCTCCTTTCGAAGCGCATCGCGGCGCTCCTGTTTATTTATGAAAAACGGGATGTTTCCCGAGTTTCCCATTGGCTTGTAACAG
>JBGSKE010000128.1:0-9070 GCA_041741355.1 Negativicutes bacterium
CATCCATCACCGGCATCTCGACATCCATCGTCACAACATCCGGTGAGAATTGTTGCACTTTCGCCACCGCTTCGACGCCATTTCTGCCAATATCGACTACTTCAAAATCCGGTTGACTCCTGAATAAATCAGACAGTACCTTACGCATGAACGCGGAGTCATCGACAACCAGTATTCTTATCAAAAGCTATCCCTCCATAGCGTCAAAATCAAATCAATACGAAACATATCAACCGCGCGCCAGCAGTCGTTGAAACAAACCTCTGATCCCCCGGGGAACCGGCAGATCCTCGCCAAAAACCAACGAGTGCGCAATGCGATCGATGCAACGAGCCGCCACGCTGTCTGGATAGGCCACCATCAAGGGAACCTGACTGGTCACCGATTTTTGCACCATTCGGTCTTCAAAAATAAAGCCCAGGTGAGATATCGGCAACCCCAAAAAGCGCTGAGACACTTTCGCCAATTTGTTGAGGACACCCTCCCCTTCAGCAAGTTCCCGCACCCGGTTAACGACCAGCCTGACCGGCGATTGGCCGCCTTGCGCCGCATAGGCTTTGATGACCGCGTAAGCATCGGCTACAGCTGTCGGTTCCGGGGTCGTGACAACAATCACTTCATCGGCCGCAAGCACAAAATTGAGCACCATCCGATTTAAACCGGCGCCGGTATCGATCAGGATAATATCGGCCCAATTGTCAAACTGGCCGACCTGATGCAAAAAATAGTGAATCTGTGAATCAGACAAATTGGACAAATCATAAATGCCGGAACCACCGGAAATAAACTTGATCCCTAGCGGACCATCGGCAACCACATCGTTTAGATCCAGTCCATTGTGAATCACTTGGAACAGATTTCCCGGCGCAGAAGCGCCAAGAATCACGTCGACATTGGATAAACCCAAATCGGCGTCCAAAATGAGGACATTTTTGCCCAAGCGAGCAAAAGCCACAGCCAAAGCGACAGTGAGATTGGTCTTACCGACACCGCCCTTGCCGCTGGTTACCGTAATAACACGCGCTTGCGTCTGTATCGGCTTGAGGATAGCGCTACGCGAAGATCCCGTCATTTCGTTCATTTGGCGGAGTCGATTTGCCTGATCGTTCATGTTTTTCCTCGCAACATCAATGTAGTCAGTCGGTTCGGGTCAGCCAATTCAATGTCATCCGGCACATTCTGGCCGGTAGTGATATAGGATAATGTTTTGGGTGCATGAAACATCAGATTGAACATCGTCCCCAAATTGCTGGCTTCATCAATTTTGGTAAACAAATATTTCTGCGGTTTCGATGCCTGGAATCGTTGCACGGCTTTCAGGCAATCAGTGAATTTGGTCGTTGCACTCAGCACCAAATGTTTCTCGATATTGTCATCCACCGCCATCAAGGCTTCCAATTCAGCCAGTTGGGGCTGATTGGACGGGCTGCGTCCGGCAGTATCAATCAAAACCAATTGTTTATCCTGGTGACGATACAGAGCCGTCCTCAATTCTTGCGGCGTATAGACCACATCAATTGGCACTCCGATAAGATCGGCATAAGTTCTGAGCTGCTCGACCGCTGCTATCCGGTAAGTATCCGCCGTAACTAGCGCCACGCGGAACTTCTCCCTGAGGGCAAAATTCGCCGCCAATTTCGCTACGGTCGTTGTCTTGCCCACTCCCGTCGGCCCAATCAGTGCAACAACTTTACAATATGCCGGACGAACCTTGATTCCCTCAGCATCCTGAAAATGAGCAATCAGTCGTTCTCGCAGGCGGGCTTGAAACAGTTCCGAACTGAGCGAATTAATATTTGGTATTCCATAAAACAATGCATCGGCGGCAACCGGATCCAGATCGTTTTTGCGCGCCCATTCCTGTAAGATGGATTTTTTCTTTTCCGGCGCCGGCATCTCGACAATAGGAACCTGCGCCACTACCCTGTTTTCAAGGACGCTTTCCAGCGACTTGCGCATACTGGCTAATTCCAAGTGAAGTGCCAGCATTTTCGCATCATCGGAATCCTGATTTTTCACTTTTGGCTCAGGGGGTGTTACGACCTTCGGTTTACCGGCCCGAATAACATTTGAGTCAATCGCTGCCGTAACTTCGACAATCTCGGTCGCCATCATTCCCAAAAAACCACCTTGTCTGAGCCTGCGAGTCTGTACAATCACCGCATCGCGACCAAGGTCGTTTTTCACTTCCGCCAAGGCTTCTGCCAGCGTCGGCGCTCGATAAGTCTTGACTCTCAATTATATTTTCACCATCCCTACAGACTGGACTTCAATCTGGTTTTCCAATTCCGCAAAGGACAAGATGACCAAATTCGGCGCGATTCGTTCCGTCAATTTTCTTACATACAACCTGGATGCAGGACTCGTAAGCAATACTGGATGAAATCCTGCGGAAGTTAGTTTTTGAATCTCGTTGGACAAGCTGCCAATCAACTGTTGCATTGATCCCGGATCTAGATTGACAAAACTGCCCCGGTCAGAATGCTGTACACCGGAAACGATCTGGTTCTCCGTTTGCGGTTCAAGTGTAATGCAGGTCAGTGTATTGTTTTGGATGTACTGCCTTGAAATATTCCGTGACAAAGTCCGTCGCACATATTCGGCCAGAACTTCCGGGTCTTTGGTAAACGTTGCTGTATCAGCCAAGGTTTCCATGATGCTGACCAAATCTCTGACTGAGACGCGCTCTTTGAGCAGGCAGACCAAAACCTTCTGGATATCTCCCACTGAAAGCATTGCCGGCACAAGCTCCGACACGACTGCCGGGTGATCTTGTTTGACCGAATCAATAAGCGTCTGCACATCCTGACGACCCAACAACTCATCACAATGGCCTTTTACGACTTCAGTCAAATGAGTCGCCAGAACAGAAATCGGGTCAACCACAGTATAGCCTGACAATTCGGCCCGTTCCCGGTATGCTTCATGAATCCACAGCGCCGGCAAACCAAACGCTGGCTCCATTGTCTCTTCACCGGGAATTTCCTCGGTAACCGTGCCTGGATTCATCGCTAAAAAGTGGTCAAGTAATAATTCGCCCTTGGCAACCTCAATTCCCTTTATTTTTATCACATATGCGTTAGGTTTTAATTGAATATTATCGCGTATGCGGATTGTCGGCACGACGATACCCATTTCAAGCGCGCATTGTCGCCGGATCATAACCACGCGATCCAGCAAATTGCCGCCTTGCGCGACATCGACCAACGGAATCAGACTATAGCCAATCTCCAATTCAATCGGATCGACCTGGAGCAACGAAACAATATTTTCCGGTTTGCGCACTTCTTCCAATTCTTTTTCTTCCTGCTGAGTAACCGCTGTTTCTTGAGCAGTCTTGGCTGTTTTTTGCAAAATATAACCAAGGCCGGAAATCAAGATCGCTATGGATACGAAGGGAATCCCCGGCAAACCAGGCACAGCCGCCAACACAGTCAGTACTGCTGCAACCAGGAAAAAAACTCGCGGATAGGCAAGCAACTGGGCCGCAATATCATGCCCAAGGTTATTTTCCGATGCAGCCCGGGTAACAACCAGACCGGTTGCCGTAGAAATCAACAGTGCCGGGATTTGGTTGACCAGCCCTTCACCAACTGTCAACAACGTATACGTTTGCAGCGCCTGCAAAATTGACATATCACGCTGGACCATGCCGATAACAAATCCACCCAGAATATTGACCACGATAATCACTATCGCGGCAATCGCATCGCCCTTAACGAACTTGCTGGCGCCGTCCATCGCGCCGTAAAAATCTGCTTCCCGTTGAATATTGCGCCTACGCGTACGGGCCTCGTCATCATTAATCAAGCCGGCATTCAAATCGGCGTCTATCGCCATCTGTTTGCCAGGCATCGCATCCAAGGTGAAGCGGGCGGCAACTTCGGCGACCCGTTCAGCGCCTTTGGTAATAACAATGAACTGAATCAGAATCAAAATAACGAATACAATAAAACCGACTACGGCGTTACCACCGACAACAAAACTGCCGAACGCCAGAATAACTTCTCCTGCGTAGCCCTGTAATAAAATGAGCCGGGTTGCCGAGACATTCAGCGCCAAACGAAACAATGTGGTAACAAGCAATAAAGATGGAAAAACCGAAAACTGAAGTGGTTCGACATTATAAATCGAAATCATCACGATCGTCAATGATAAAGTGATATTGAGGGCCAACAGCAAGTCCAACAAGAATGGCGGCAAAGGAATGATCATCATCATGACAATCATTACGACGCCAAGTGCCAGCAGAACATCGCTGAACTGATTCAGTTTATTGATCAAGGCATTATTGTCACCCATGCATTATCTCCATCCAGAAATCAAGAATACTTGCGTTTCAAACGATATACGTAAGCTAAAACTTCGGCAACTGCCTTATACAGATCAGGCGGAATCACATCGCCGACTTCAGCATTTTTGAACAACGCCTGGGCCAATGATTTGTTTTCGACGATAACCACGTCATTTTCCTTAGCAATCTCACGGATCCGTTGTGCGATAAAGTCGGCTCCCTTGGCAACAACAGTCGGGGCTTCCATGCCAGATTCATACTTCAGCGCCACAGCAAAATGGGTCGGGTTGGTAACCACCACATCCGCTTTGGGCACCTCCGCCATCATTCGGCGCATCGCAATCGCCCGTTGTTTTTCTCTGATCTTGCTTTTGATCTGCGGATTTCCTTCGGTCTGTTTCGACTCTTCCTTGACCTCCTGTTTGCTCATCTTCAGGTTTTGCATGTGCTCCCACCATTGATAGCCATAATCCAAAATCGCCAGTACCAGAATCACCATCGCAATCTGAAAGGCCAAATCGTAGATAATACCCGCAAGCAAAGCAAAAGAACCAGTAATTTCTGCCGTCATTAAGGATGGAATTCGCAAGGTTTCTTTTTGGATAAAACGAAAAATAAAATAACCAACCACTGTGATTTTCAGTAACGATTTGACCAGCTCTACCAGCGATCGTTTGGAAAATATCCGGCCAAAGCCGGAAATCGGGTTGATCCGGCTAAATTGCGGCATGATCGTATCAGGATTAAACGAAAAGCCGACCTGCATAACATTTACGGCAACCGATACTACGAGTACTGAAATCATCACTGGCAGGGTTGCCTCAAAAAAGTTCATGCCGGCCTCGGCAATTACCAGATTGACTGATTGGATCGTAAAATCGCCGCGTACATTCAATCCACCAAAGATATGCCGCATATATCCGGAAAGTTTGTCATATGTACCCGGTCCAGCCGTCTTCAGCGCGACAAACGCAGCCAAAATCACAAAAACCGAGCTCAGTTCCGCACTTTTGGCAACTTGCCCTTTTTTGCGACTCTCTTCCTGTTTGCGCTGCGTTGGTTCCTCAGTCTTTTCCGACGAGTCGAACCGCTGCAAATCAAACCGGAACTTCCTATTGGGCCTCTTTGGCAAGAATTTCAAGCATCCGCGAAAAATCCCGAAAAACCCCTTCAAAGCCGACCTCCAAAAACGAAACATAAAACGGCAGAATCAAATAAATCATAAACATACCCACCACGAGCTTGCCGGTTATTCCGACAACAAAAACATTCATCTGCGGCATGATCCGAGCCAAAATCCCCAGTGCAACGTCGGTCATCAGGACGGTTCCCATCACCGGCAAGGCAATCCGCAAAGACAATACAAACATGTTTGCCACCGCGTCCACTATCATGGCTGCTGCATTTTCTAAATGCAGCGGAACCCCTAGCGGAACCGAGCGAAAATTATCAGCAAGGGCAGTAATGATTACATGATGTCCCTGCAAGGCCAGAAATACAACCAAGGCTATCAAAAACTTAAAGTTGCCGACCAAGGGAACTTGCTGGCCATACTGTGGGTCAAATACATTGATCATGCCAAAACCGACTTGCATGTCAATCAACTGACCCGCCATCTGCACCGACTGAAAGAATAACGCGGCAACATAACCGGCCGCCAATCCATAAGTCAATTCCACCAAAACCCACCATGCAAGCATTAGCAACGAAGTCGGT
Organism: Negativicutes bacterium; assembly: GCA_041741355.1. Lineage (GTDB taxonomy): Bacteria > Bacillota > Negativicutes > UBA1444 > UBA1444 > UBA1444. The sequence continues at coordinate 6,011 of JBGSKE010000128.1, forward strand.
TGCCTACCGCCGGTCCAGCTGGACATGGGCAACAGCAGCAACGATAGCAGCAACGCCAGACCCACTCGCACATAAACCGGAATCACTTTGCTACCGTAAACGGGAGCAGTGGTCAACGCACCGGTAACCCGAGCAAATACCAGCAAAAATTGCACAAACTGATTGGCAAGCGCCGCTGAAAAATCCACACCAGACCCCAATTCTAACGAATTATGCTGTTAAATGACATAAAGAGATCACGGGTAAAATCGACAACCATCCCCAGTATCCAGGGCCCGAAGATAAGAATCGCCACAAAGGTGGCGATAATTTTTGGAACAAAAACCAGGGTCTGTTCTTGAATTTGCGTTGTTGCCTGAAAGATACTGACAGCGACCCCGACGATGAGTCCTAACCCCAACATTGGCGCAGATACGAGCATCACCATGAACAAAGCTTCGCGCCCCAACTGGATTGCAATGTCTTGCGACATGCTGCATCGCCTCCCGAGCTAATTGAACGTCATTAACAGCGACCGAATAACCAGATGCCAGCCATCGACCAAGATGAACAGCAATATTTTGAATGGCAGCGAAATCATCACCGGCGGCACCATCATCATTCCCATTGACATTAGGGTAGACGCTACCACCATGTCAACAACAATAAAGGGAATATAAATCAAAAAGCCAATCTGAAAAGCGGTTTTCAGTTCGCTGATGATAAAAGCCGGAATGAGCACGGTTGTCGGCACATCATTTTGCGTGGCCGGTCGCGGACCATCCATTAAGTTTACAAACAATGCCACATCGTTTTCACGGGCCTGTTTGAACATGAACTCACGCAGCGGCTTCAAGGCTTCGGTTGTTGCATTTTCCTGCGATATCGTTCCAGCCAGAAAAGGCTGCCAAGCGTTTTTGTATACTTGATCAAAATACGGCGACATCGTAAAAAAAGTTAAAAACAAGGCTAAGCCGACAACGACCTGATTGGGTGGCATTTGTTGGGTTGCGAGCGCGCTGCGCAGAAAAGATAATACGACTATAATGCGCGTAAACGCCGTCATCATAATGATTATCGACGGCGCCAAAGATAGTACTGTCAGCATTAATAGGATTTGTAAACTTAAAGCAACATCTTGCGGCTTACCGGCCGGTTGGATGCCGATGTTAAGATTAGGTACCGGAACCAGCGGCGCAGCCTCGGCAACGATCGGCGCCAAAAAGGCCAACAAACAACCGAGCAGCAAGCAGCACCGCCAAGAACGAAGACGAACAGATCCGACAACGGACAATGTAGTCTTACCTCTTCTCATTTTCATCATTTCGCGGCGAACTTCCCGAGGGAGAAAAAACCGTCGGAAACCGTTCGCGAATCTGTTTCAACGCCAAAATTTGAGATCCAAGCGCCGCTTCAAAACTCGGCGCCGCAGTTTGCGCCGAATTGCGGATTGTCTCAATCTGTTCCGGGGAGTCAATTTCAAATAACATTTGAATCGATTGCTCCGTCGCGCCTACGACAAAAAACCGCCCCGCCATCTCCACAAGATGAATATTGCGATTCGGTCCCAATGCAAGGGTCATATGAATTGAAGAACCGGCGCTTTGTCCAATCCCCCCCATTTTGGCGGCAATAAACCGCGACGTCAGATAAGCAAGCACAATCACGCCGATAAACAAAACAATCAGCGAAAGCACATAGGCCAGGGTTCCCACGGTCGATCCCGTAGTCGCCTTGGCCGGTTCCTGATACTGAAGGTACCCTGGCGGCTGAGCACTGGGCGCCGCCGGCGACTCAGCCGCCATAGATAGCCCAGAAAAGCCGAAGCTAACCAACAATAACAGGATAGCGCAAGCAACTGCATGCTGCCCCGGCAAACCCCGCATCATTTATCCAACGGCCTTGCGAATTGCTTCCAATACCCGATCTGGCTGAAAAGGTTTGACAATAAAATCCCGCGCACCGGACTGAATGGATTCGATAACCATAGCTTGTTGCCCCATTGCGCTACACATGATGATTTTAGCCTGCGGATCGAATTTTTTAATTTCTTTGACCGCGCTAATTCCATCCATTTCCGGCATGGTAATATCCATGGTTGTCAAATCAGGCTTGAGTTCCTTGTACTTTTCAACAGCCTGCAATCCATTAGCGCCTTCGCCAACGACTTCAAAACCATTCTTGGACAAAATATCCTTGATCATCATCCGCATGAATGCCGCGTCATCGACTACCAAGACTCGCAATCCCATCAGCAATCCCCTTCCTTACTTCGTCAAAACGATTCAGATAATTATATATTACTGCAAAGTACTCGCTCTTTCCTGCATACTGACAATTCCTGTGATCCGAACGCCAAAATTTTCGTCAATAACGACCACTTCCCCTTTTGCAACGATTTTTCCATTAACCAGAATGTCGACCGGTTCGCCTGCCAACTTGTCCAATTCAACCACCGAACCGGGCGCCAATTCCAAGATTTCTCTGATCAGCTTGCGGGTTCGACCTAATTCGACAGTGACTTGCAACGGGACATCCATAATCATGCCGATATTGGAATCTGAAACATTCATCACATTTTGTTTAAGTGGCGCGAACTGCGCCGGCTGCACGATCACGTTTTGCTCCGGCACTACCGCAGAAGGTCCCCTCTGTGGAGCTTGTTGCTGCGGAACATAGGCCTGCTGTTGCTGTACAGGCGGCGCTGCAGCTTGCATAACCGGTGCTGACGGCATGGCCGGTTTAGCAGGTTGCGGTGCCGGCGACGGGGCCGAAGAGTGCAGCAGACCATCCACCATATCGCGGGCAATCTTCAACGGCAAAATTAACATAATTTCGCTGTCGATCAAATCTTCGACAACCATCCGGAAGGCAATCCGGACTAAATCTTCACTACCAGTTACGCTATCTGTAATATTATCATTTCCTGCCAAATCAATCAACCGTACTTTTGGCGGCGCCAAATCGACCCGGCTCTTGAAAATGCTTGACAGTGAAGTGGCGGTTGCCCCCATCATCTGATTCATCGCTTCGGCTACCGCACTCATGTAGAGTTCATTCATGCCAGTAGGCGGATTGGAC
>JBGSKE010000129.1:0-3283 GCA_041741355.1 Negativicutes bacterium
GATGTTCTGCGCCTTTGCCGGGGCTGCCGCCGGTTTCTTGTCCCCGCCGCCGCCTCCGCCGCAGCCGGCAACAACCAGCGCCAACGCAATCAGGCATGTCATGACTACCATCCATCTTCTCTGTTTCACGTACATTCCTCCCTCAGCTAGAATATTCACATTAATTTCAATATACGAAATTAATCGCCTGAGTGATACCGATTACATTGTGAATAAGACAAAACTGCGATTGAAACGGCCAAAAAAAACGCTGAACTGCCTGTGATCCAGGAAGTTCAGCAGAGGTTCAAAAATTAATGTATTGTTCGAGTTTCTTTGTTTGCGCCCGACTTACCGGTACTTCAATTTTTTTGTCACCTTTCAAGGTCAAGAGTAAGCCCCTGTTAAACCAGGGAGATACGGTTTTTACCCAGTCGATATTAATGATATAGTTGCGATGACAGCGAAAAAATAAATTGGGATCAAGTAGTTGTTCGATTTCCTGAAAAGTTTGCTTAGCGGTGAATTTTAAATCATCAACGGTTTGCACAATGATTTTACCGTGCATTACTGCAAACAGTTTTATATTTCGGCTATCGATGATTTCCATTTTTTCATCGTTGTACAAACAAAACTTTGTCGGACGAACGGATGGCGATGCATCAGGCGAGTCGCCCTGTTTTAACGGATACGCAGGCAGCGTGCGGCTACGACGAATTTTTCGCAATACCCGGATAATATCGCTGCTGTCGAATGGTTTAAGCACATAATCCAAAGCACCGACTGCAAATGCTTTTAACGCATAATCATCATGCGCTGTGACAAACACGACCTGCGGCGAGGATTCCAGTTGATCTAATGTGGAAGCAACTTCCAGCCCATTTAATCCCGGCATGCGAATGTCGAGAAAAACGAGATCCGGTTTCAATTTTTCCACCGCCAACAAAGCGGCGTGTCCATCATGGCATTCACCAACGACGGCAATATAGGGAAACTTCTCAAGATGATGCCGCAATGCCGCACACATGATCAATTCGTCGTCTACGATGAGTACCGAAATCTTTGTCATTGCGCAAGCTCCTTGCTGCTTTTGGGCAGACAGATTGTTACAACTGTTCCGGCGCCTTTTATGCTGGCTACTTTTAAGCCGAAATTTGCCCCATAGAACCGTTGAATTCGTCGATGAATGTTTAGCAGTCCAATACCGGTGCCATGCGTTTGCCGTTCCGGAACATTTTCCAGCAGCAACGTGAGTTGTTGCGGATCCATGCCAACGCCATTGTCTTCGACCTGAAGCTGAAAAAAGTCGGCGTCCTGCCAGGCAGTTATGCGAATCAACCCGGGTTCCATCTTCAGACCAATTCCGTGCCGAATTGCATTCTCAACAAGCAATTGCAGGGCAAACAACGGGATTGGTTGCTGCAACAATTCCGCCGGAACAGATTCAACGACCTGGATTTTATCGCCAAATCTCACTTTTTCAATCCGCACGTAATTGCGAACTGATTCCAGTTCTGCCTGCAAAGCAATTGACTCGTCGGAGCGTTTCAGGTTTCGGCGATAAAACTCCGCTAAATCCTTGATCAAGCTGCTGGCTTCTTTGGGGTTGGCATCAATCAGGGCCTGAATCGTTCCCAGTGTGTTGAAAAAGAAATGCGGATTGATTTGCGCCTTCAGCATTTGGCATTCAATTTGTAAAAGCAGCATCTGCTGTTCGTCCAGTTTGCGTTGGGCAAGCTGCAGGCTTAGAAAGTCTGCAATACCTTGGATCAATTCAGCTTCCTGCGGCGAAATGATCGCTTTTTCGGCTTTAAATAATTTTATGCTGCCAACAAGTTCATGACTGATAATTAAGGGAACATCAATAACCGCTGTGAGCGGACAGTCGGGGTTGGGACAGCCAATATCTTTGCGGTCATTGAAAATCAGCGTACTGCGACTTTGCATCATGATTTTGGTTGCCGTGGTAATGATCGGCATGCCGGCCTTGTGATGGTCTGAACCCAGACCAACAAACGCCAATACCTGATCTAGATTGGTTATTGCCACCGCAGCAGCATTGGTTTCGGTATAAATAATCTGAGCGACTTTGCCTGCCGTGTCCTGGGTCAGGCCGTTTTGCATGAAACCGCTAGTCGAATGCAACATACGGATTGCCTGTTGAACCGATATAGCCTGCGCTTTTGACTGTTCACGAAAAATATCATGCACAATGTAAACAAAAAACACAACTGCCAGCGTATTGAAAGTCATTGTTGGCAAGGCGATTAGTTTCTCCAAGCGCAAAGCCGCTTCAAACGGCTGTGAGAGCGCCAGTACAAGCAGTTTTAAGATTGTTTCGCCGGCAAAAGCCGTTGCTGCAGCTATTTTTAGGTTGATTCGTTGCGGGCCGTAGCGATTATATACCCATCCGGCTAAATAGCCTGCTAAAATATTGGATATCACCGACGCCCAGACGGTGAACCCGCCCATATAGTAACGCGGAATAGCGCCAAGAATACCCGCGCCCACACCGACAATCGGTCCGCCGAGTAATCCGCCGGCCAACGGCCCTACGATCCGGGTGTTGGCCAGTGCTCCCAGGAATATCGGAATTCCCATCCAATTTCCGACAGCGGAAAATGATCCAAACACAATAACCAGGATCAGTTTGTCGCGTAGACGATAATGAGAGTTGGTCAAGGCGTTTTTGATCGCAGGCAAACGAGTCGTCAAAAATGCCGCCAAGCCGATGGTGCTTACGTTCTGCGCTAATTCCAGGACAAGCGTCCAACCGCCCATCGGGCTTTACCTTAGGCTGGATAGCACTACAGTGCTATCCAGCCGGTTACCATGCGTCCGATTGCCAATGCCCCGGTCAATCCAGGCGACTCAATGCCAACCAGATTGATAAAGCCCGGCAACTTGTTGTCAACTTCATGGCGGATGATAAAATCCTTGACGGAATCGGTTGGCGACTGCAGTTTGGGACGCACGCCCGACATATCAGAGGCGATGTCGTCTCGCTCCAGGAACGGCAGGTAGCTTTTTGCCGCCAGGTAAAACTCTTCGCCATGCGATTCATCGACATCATAGTTGATCTGATCGACATAGAAAGCACTGGGGCCGAGCCGAGCCCTGCCGTCAAGACTCTTGGTCACATGGATGCCCAGGCCTTTCAGTGCTTTGAGCGGCGGCGGATAAACCAAATGATTCAACAGTTTCGATTTAGATGCGGAAATTCCAAAATACTCGCCTTTGACCCAATAGATTTTTGCGCCCGTGCTTTCTGTTTCCAACCCCAACCATTCGCCGACTTTATCAG
>JBGSKE010000130.1:0-2674 GCA_041741355.1 Negativicutes bacterium
CCAGCGCATGTTGCAGCAGTCTATGAGAATCTCCTACAGGATACCCCCAAAACTGGGTTTACCGTCGGTATTGTCGACGATGTGACAATGACATCCCTGCCCGAATATGAGAAGGACCTGAATACCACTCCGCCGGGAACAACCTGCTGCAAATTCTGGGGGATGGGCGCAGACGGCACGGTGAGCGCCAACAAGAGCGCCGTCAAAATTATCGGTGACCATACGGACTTGTATGCGCAGGCTTATTTTGCCTACGATGCAAAAAAGTCGGGTGGAATCACGGTCTCGCACCTGCGGTTCGGTCATTCGCCGATCCGCTCTTCCTATCTGATTAACAAAGCGGACTTTGTGGCCTGCCACAACTCATCCTACGTCAAAAAGTATGACATTTTAGCTGGGTTGAAAACCGGTGGAACATTTCTGCTGAACTGCGAATGGAGCCTGCAGGAACTGGAGGAAAATCTGCCGGGTTCCATGAAACGTTTCATCGCCGAAAAGGAGATAAAATTCTATACGATTGATGCAGTAGGGATCGCTGCGAAGATTGGGCTGGGCGGACGAATCAACATGATTATGCAGTCGGCGTTTTTCAAGCTCGCAAGCATCATTCCCACAGACGAAGCGGCCAAGCTGCTAAAGGAATCCTTAGCCGAAGACTATGGAAAACAAGGGCAGAAGATTGTCGAGATGAATTTTGCCGCTGTAGACCAGGGAATGGGGGCGATCATCAAGGTCGATGTGCCACAGGCATGGAAAACCAGCGAGGTTGCTGACTACGTGAATCCCGTGTCTGGATCTGTTCCAGAATTTATTGAAAAAATCGTTATCCCGATGAATCGGCAAGAAGGCGATAGTCTACCAGTTAGCGCTTTCAACGGGCGGGAAGATGGAACATTTCCCAGCGGCACAACCGCCTATGAGAAGCGGGGCGTCGCGGTGGAAGTGCCCGAATGGCAAGTGGAGAATTGTATCCAATGCAACCAGTGCTCCTTTGTCTGCCCGCATGCAGTCATTCGGCCCATGTTGCTGGATAACACGGAATCGCTGACGGCACCAGGCGGTTTTCCGCTAAAGCCTGCTACCGGTTACCCCGATTTACAATTCCATCTGGCGATTTCGGCGCTGGATTGTACGGGTTGCGGCAGCTGCATCGAGGTTTGCCCGGCCAAACAGAAAGCGTTGGTCATGAAACCGCTGGCCTCGCAACTGCAACGCGGCGAAGCGTGGTGGGATTTTGCCGGCACGATCACTGCCAAGGCAATCGATCTCAAACAAAGAGCGACGGTGAAAGGAAGCCAGTTTGCCCAACCGTTACAGGAGTTTTCCGGTGCCTGTGGCGGCTGCGGGGAAACACCTTATGCTAAATTGATCACCCAGCTCGTCGGCGATCGGATGATGATATCGAACGCGGCGGGGTGTTCGACGGTATGGGGTGCCAGCGCGCCGTCCATCTCCTATACGGTGAACGCGTCCGGGCACGGACCGGCCTGGGGATTTTCGCTATTTGAAGACAACGCGGAATATGGTTTTGGTATGCATATTGGCGTGGCGCAAATGCGGGGCATGTTGAAAAGTAAAATGGAAGCCGCGCTGAGTAAAAGCGCCGACGCGGCGCTGATTGCAGCAATGACGGACTGGCTGCAGCACAAAGATGCCGGGGAAGGCAGCCGCGAACGCGCCGACCGCTTGATTGCGGCATTGGAGACGGCAAAGGGCGGCGACAAGCTGTTGAATGAAATTTACGCGGCCCGCGATTATTTCGTGAAGCGTTCCCAATGGATTTTCGGCGGTGATGGGTGGGCTTATGACATCGGTTATGGCGGTCTGGATCATGTGCTGGCATCGGGTGAAGACGTTAATGTCCTGGTTTTCGACACGGAAGTTTATTCGAATACCGGCGGGCAGTCGTCCAAAGCTACGCCGACCGCAGCGGTGGCCCAATTTGCCGCTAGCGGCAAAAAGACCCGCAAGAAAGACCTGGGGGTCATGGCCATGTCCTACGGCTATGTGTATGTGGCGCAAATCGCCATGGGGGCTGATCGCAATCAGACGATCAAGGCCATTGTAGAAGCCGAGGCATATCCAGGGCCATCGTTGGTAATCGCTTATGCGCCTTGCGTCAGTCATGGGATTCAGGGCGGGATGCGGTTTAGCCAGCTACAAGCGAAAAAAGCTGTGGAATCGGGGTATTGGTCTTTGTATCGATACAATCCTCTGTTGAAAGAACAGGAAAAGAATCCTTTCATTATGGATTCCAAAGAACCTACGACGAACATTCAGGACTTTATGAGGAGCGAAGTGCGTTACTCGAGTCTAGCCAGACAGTTCCCGGAAAGTGCTCAGGCACTCTTTGACAAGGCCGAAAAAGATGCGCGAGAACGACGGGAGACATATAAACGACTGGCTAGAGACTGATCTATCAAGTAAAAACGATGCCTGTAAGCTTTCGAGCGGGCATCGTTTTTATTTTTAGTGACAACTTCCAGGAAGAGGTTGAATATCGAGGCGACAAAAAGTAAAATGATAATTGGAACGAATTATCTGGCAGCGAGATAGGGCGATGAGCCAGATCCTTTCTTTTTAGGAAGTTCTGCGTATTTACTGCGGGAAGATAATTTCGAATAATGATAAATGAATGGATGGAAAATGGAATGAAGAAGAAAGAAGAAAATCA
>JBGSKE010000131.1:0-2912 GCA_041741355.1 Negativicutes bacterium
TGACGTTGATGTTGCCGCGCTTGTCGGTTTCCGCCAACCCCAGATAAGCCAAGTCCAAACCACCGCCATCATAAAAATCGAACTGGTAAGGTTGATCAACGAAGGAGTCCGGATTGGTCACCGCGCCAAAACTCAGGCCACCGGCAGGCACGCCGCCGCTCGGTCCCGGTTCGACCGTCAGGGTCATCATATTGCCGATCCCTTCTTCATTGGCAACATTGGCTACGCCTTCCGGCACCCCAATCCCCAGGTTGACGATCGCATTGGGAATCAGCTCCATCGCAGCCCGACGGGCGATTACTTTTCGTTCATCCAGTTGCATCGGTTTGATACTGGACAGTGGCACCCGTGTTTCGCCGGAATAGGCTGGATTATAATGCTCGGCAAAGGTCTGGCTGTGCTCATTCATATCATCCGGCACAACAATATAATCGACCAGGTGGCTGGGAACTTTGACTGCTGTAGGTTTCAACGATCCCGACAACACAACCCGTTCAACCTGTGCAATCACTATTCCGCCTGAATTTCTCGCCGCCTGGGCAACCGGCAGAATTTCCAGCGACAAGGCTTCCTTTTCAATGCTAATATTTCCGTTCGTGTCGGCCGATGTGCCGCGGATGAATGCGACATTGATCGGAAACGGCTTATACATCAGCCATTCTTCACCCAACAGTTCAACAACTTCCACCAGGTCTTCGGTTGTGGCGGAGTTCAGCTTGCCACCCTCGACCCGCGGATCACAGAAAGTATTCAGACCCACTTTGGTGATCATGCCCGGCTTACGTCCCGCAACAGCGCGAAACCATTGGGCAAGTGTACCCTGTGGGAAATTATAAGCCTCAATCTTGTTCTCCACAGCCAATTTTCCCAATTTGGGCGCCAAATTCCAATGACCGCCAACGACTCGCTTTACCATACCTTCATGGCCAAAATGGTTCAAGCCGCGATCCTTGCCATCGCCTTGACCGGCGCAATAGACCAAACCCAGGTCACGCGGCGCCCCTTCAGTCAGGAATCTTTTTTCCATGGCTACCGACAAAGCTTCAGGATGGCCAATGCCAACGAATCCGGTGGTGGCAATCATGTCGCCATCTTTGACTAATTTGGCCGCTTCAGACACTGTAATGATTTTAGCCATTAACTTAAACCCTCCTTATTATAAAGAAAATTTCATCAACGACAATCTTATGCAACTTTCATGCCAATTCTATGAATTCAGCCTGTAAAAATACTCTATTGCGAACCTTGGCATGTACTACAACATTAAATAGAGGAACTAATTTGCATTCTCATCTTAGACACTCAGTCATACACATGTCTAGCGATCTGTCTAGCAATTTGTTCCGGTTCTTATACAGTGTCTATTTGATTACACATTTTCACTATATTTCTTTACGCGTCACAGTTTGTTTTCGTTTAACATTTTGTGACTCTATTGTTCGCTAGGCAAGTTTTAACTCTTGCTCTATATTAAGAATTGTACAACTATTCGCCAGATTGCCTCTATATTATAAGCTTGCTCTCGATGACATATTTTGCTGAACATAGCCGAAATTAAAATTGTTTTTGTCGTAAGTTCCCAGCTTGGCACAAATCTTGCATAATAATCAGACAATGTATTCTACACACTTGCGAAGCTCATCTGTTTAGCAAGTGCGTGGATCACAAAAATTGAAGGAGGGTTTTACGGTCTTATGGAAGTATTGGGTATTTGGTTAAGTCTTTTCTGCCTCATGTATGTTTCCTACCAAGGTTACCCCGTCATCGTGTTCGCCCCGATTTTCGCAATCTTAGCAGCCTCGTTACAGGGTTTGCCGATCCTTCCCTCTTACACTGAACTTTTTATGGGTAACGCAGTCACGTATATCAAAGCATTCTTTCCCGTCTTTCTGCTTGGCGCCGTATTCGGCAAAGTTATGGAAGACACTGGTCTGGCAAAATCAATCGCCCATGCCATCGTGGAAAAAGTCGGGCACTCCAATGGCCTGCTCGCAGTCGTTCTCGCTTGCATGGTTATGACCTACGGTGGTATCAGCCTGTTCGTCGTTGTTTTCGCAATTTATCCGTTTGCAGCCAACCTGTTCAAGGAAGCCGATATTCCCAAGCGGCTGATTCCCGGTTGTATCGCTACTGGCGCTTTCACAATCACCATGACCGGCATTCCCGGCACGCCGCAAATCCAAAACATCATCCCGACCAATTTCTACGGCACCAACGCCTATGCGGCGCCGATCACCGGGATTATCGCCTCGATAATTATCATCATCCTTTGCATGCTCTGGCTGAATTTCCGTTATCGTCAAGCCAAAGCCCGCGGCGAAGGTTACGGCGATCACAAAATCAATGAGCCGGAAGGCGCCGTCGATGTATCCAACCTGCCTAGTTGGACAATTGCATTGGTTCCGATGATTGTCATCATCGTTGTCAACTATATGCTTACATTCTATGTTCAATGGGACCCCAATGCGCTGGCTGGATTGGTCAAACTTCTCGGCAAAAAGACCCCGCTTGCTGGCGCCCATGATACTCGTTGGATTCACTGCTTTATCGGTGGAGATCATGACAAATTTTTTCACCCCAAAGCGATGGGCTGCGTCAACCAGTACTCTTGTGCCGCCAATATTGTTGGTCACCGCTTCAACCGGATTGTATTCCATCATCGGTACATGCTTGTAGGCCGCGGCGTGAAACACCACCTCGGGTACAAACTCATCAAACAGCGCTTCAACCCGCCCCTTGTCCCGCACATCGCCAAGTACCGGAATGATCCGCAGCTCAGGATACTTGGCCATCAACTCTTTCTCGATCTCGTACAGCGGAGTTTCGGCGGCATCGAAAAGGATCAGTTTCAAGGGAGAAAAGCCGGCAATCTGCCGGCAGATTTCACTGCCAATGCTGCCGGCGGCACCGGT
>JBGSKE010000132.1:0-1988 GCA_041741355.1 Negativicutes bacterium
CCTGCAACTATTTGCTGCAGACCCAGCAAAAGAACCTTGCCTGTTCCCTGCTTCGGCGGCGGTCCCTTTCGTCCGGATCTTAGCCTGCCGGCTCCCCGAGTTACTAATGGCGCGTCGCACCTCTATGCCCATGAGCTATTAAGTTGTGTCCTATTGTAGTATACATACCTGGTGTTTGTCAATGCGGAAGAGAAACGTTATCGTTTGACTGCTGCTTTTCCGATTCCCAAGCATGCCAACCGGCCGCATCGACAATCCCGGCGATTAATGGTGCGCAGGGCCTTGGCGCTGCCGCGATTTCAATTGACTGCGTCACAATATCGCTTGTTTTCACTGGATCAATCTGTGGATTAAAAAACAGAGTCGCCAATACATCGCCAACCGCAACCGCATCGCCGCAGCGTTTATGGATTTTAATGCCGGCGGTCAGATCCACCGCATCCCCTTTTTTCTCACGACCAGCCCCAAGCAAAATCGCCGCCCGGCCAAGTTCCGCCGAATGCATTGCGCCAATGAAACCGGCCGTCTGCGCCGTGATTGGCAGCGAACAGGCGGCTCGCCCCAATAAAGTTAGGTCCGTTGTCACGCGCCCATCGCCGCCCTGGGCTTCGACGAATTCACGAAACTTGGCCAGTCCGGCGCCGTTTTCCAGCAACTGCCGCAGCTTTTCTGCCGCCGCCGCGAGCCCCAGTTCCGGTTTGGCCATTACTAACATCCGCGCCGCCATTTCAAGACAAAAATCGCGCAACCGGCTATCGCCGCCACCTGACAATACTTCGATTGCTTCGGCCACTTCCCGGCTGTTGCCGATTTCAGTGCCTAACGGCTGCTCCATGCTGCTGAGCATGGCTTCCGTTTGCCGGCCAGTTCCCGTGCCTATGTCCACCATCACCTGCGCCAGCTCAATGGCCGCCGGCAGTGTTTTCATAAACGCACCGCTGCCAAATTTCACGTCCAACAAAATTTTGTTCGCGCCGGCAGCGATTTTTTTGCTCATTACCGACGCGGCTATCAGCGGCAAACTATCGACCGTCGCCGTCACATCACGCAGCGCATAAATTTTGCCGTCGGCTGGCGCAATATCAGCCGTTTGGCTAATGATCGCCATACCAACCCGCCTGATCTGATCAATAAACTCTTCGGTGGATAAGTTCGTGCGAAACCCGGGAATCGACTCCAGTTTATCAATCGTTCCGCCGGTAAAGCCCAAGCCACGGCCTGACATCTTGGCGACCTTCACGCCAGCCGCCGCAACCAGCGGAACCACGATCAGCGTCGTCGTATCCGCCACGCCGCCGGTGCTATGTTTGTCGATTTTCACGCCGTCAATTTTCGACAGGTCCAGCTGACGACCGGATTCGGCCATTGCCATTGTCAAGTTGACCGTTTCGTTAGGGCTGAGCGAGTGAAACCGGACCGCCATCAACCAGGCCGCCATCTGATAGTCGGGGATTTCGCCTGCGGTATAGCCATTCACAATAAAGCGAATTTCAGCCGCATCGTGCACGCCAGCCAATTTTTTCTTTTCAATCAGGTCAACCATCCGCATTGTCAGCGCCCCTTTCCTATGCCCGTGGATGGGTTTTGTCGTAAACTTCTTGGAGCCGCGTCCGGGTAACATGCGTATAAATCTGGGTGGTTGAAATATCGGCATGCCCCAGCATTTCCTGCACAGACCGCAGGTCCGCCCCATGATCAAGCAGATGGGTGGCGAACGAATGACGCAGCATATGCGGCGTCACCGTTATTGCGATTCCTACCCGCCTGGCGGTAGCCTGGATGATCTGCCAAAATCCCTGTCGGGTCATTTTACGACCATGATGGTTGAGAAACAGCGTATCTTCCGCCGCCCGTCTGACAATTTTCGGCCGGGCCCGATCCAGGTAATCCAACAGAGCATTTTGCGCTGATCCACCCATCGGTACGATGCGTTCCTTGGACCCCTTGCCGAAACAGCGGATATAGCCCATATCCATGTTGATATCGCC
>JBGSKE010000133.1:0-3586 GCA_041741355.1 Negativicutes bacterium
CGTGCGGCTCGTCGGCATTTTCGATCAACATGGCCTGCAATCTATCGAACGACATTTTTTTTAAACGATTTGCGGCAGAGCTGCCCATTGTCGGATTCAGTCGTAGATCCAAGGGCCCTTCCGTTCTAAATGAAAACCCTCGTTCGGGGTTATCAATTTGCATGGAAGAAACGCCCAGGTCAGCCAATACAAAATTGAAGGGTCCGGCGACGGCAGCGAGCTGATCAATTTTGGCGAAGTTCATCTGTTGGACCGTCAAAATCTCGTCACCATAACCCAACCGTGCTAACCGTTCCTGGGTGCGCGGTAACTCGAGCGGATCTACATCGATTGCATACAAGCGCCCCTTTGATTTTAGGCATTTGAGCATTTCCAATGTATGGCCGCCGTAGCCCAGTGTTGCATCCAGGCCGGTCTGGCCGGGCGTGATCTGCAGAAAATCCAAGATTTCTTTAACGCAAATGGACAGATGCATGCCGGCAGGGGTACTGCCTTTCTGAATAATCTTGGCCACTGCCTCGGCATATTGCTCTGGCTGCAGCTCCTTGTATTTTTCTTTAAAATTTTTCGGATGAGTACCTTTATAACGAATGCGCCGCTGGTGCTTGACTGTTTGTTCATCCGACGTGTGGTCTGAATCCATTTTGGTAGCCCCCATTTGTTCTTGAAAAATGAACCTAATGGCATAAATTCTGCGTCGACTGTAAAAATCCTGTGCTTAATCCAATTAAAAGAAATACCCCCCGGCTAAGCCGGGGGGTACAAGGGGGTACTGGTTCTTATGCGGGTAAATCTCTTGCCCATTGCATCTTCTCCAGAATAACCCCAGCGATTCGGGTTGCTCCGTCTTCGACGCGATCTTGCTGCCGGTTCATTTTTGAGTCATTGCCCAGCGAATCCAGCGCCTTGATCAGTGAAATCGAATCCGGTGCGAACAACCCGTAGCGATTTTTGGAAACATAGTCGATATTGCCGGTTTCCTGCAGTCCGACAGCGCCGGTCACGACTAACGGCCGCTGCAGCGCCCGGGCTTCCATGATCGTACCGGGACCGGCTTTGGTTGCGACAACATCGGCAGCCAGCATCAATCGTTCCATGTTGTGCACGAAACCGAAAACGTGCGTCTGCGAGGGCGCTGCCGGGCGATTTTTCAAACTAGCGAACAGTTCGCGGTTGTTGCCGGTAACTACCAGCGACTGCCAGTCGGGGCGCTGCGTTTCAATGCTTTCCACAAAATCCTTGATTTTCCCGCCGCCAGCGCCGCCGCTTGTGAGCAACACGGTTTTTTTGTGCGGATCAATGGCCAGTTTGTCGCGAATCGCTCTTTGTGTGTCCTGGCTGTCAAAGAACTTCGGATGCACCGGAAATCCGGTATAGATCAGTTTGTGAGCCGGCAAACCGTGATTCAACAGCGCTTGATGGGCTTCCCAGGTCGGAACCAGATAAAGATCCGACTCGTTGTAGGCCCAGGATGCGTGAATCGTTGCCAGATCAGTAACAACGGTAATCAACGGGAATTGGGCCCGCATTTCGCGACGGGCGATGCACATCAGGCGAAGCGCCAGCGGGTGAGCGACAACGACGAGGTCGGGGCGGTTAGTGCGAATCACCTGTTTGATATTTTCTCTCGCCTTGGCATAAACCAATTTGGAAAGCAGATCAATACGCTGCGGTTCGTTGGTGAAGCGGAAAAACAAATCGTGTAGCCAGACTTGGCGAGTTGAGCAATAACCGTAAATTTCAGGAGCGCTTCTTACTAAAGGCACGGCGGTTTCGCGCAATAAGTCGGTAATGGAACACCTGGCCCTGTCGCCGTCCAATCTTCGGACCGCTTCGATCATCGCATCCGCTGCGCTGCGATGTCCGCCGCCTGTATCGGATATTACGAACAGAATATTGCCATATGCCACACTATACCCCTCCCATGATTTCTGCTTTTGCAGGCTTTGAGTATATTGTGTCATATTGCCGGCGGCTTTGTGTTAAGACTGGTTTATGGATGTGTTAACAGAGAGGAATGGTCTATTTTTTTGGTTGGCCTGAATGCGAGTCTGCGTGCGATTGATTGTATCGTTTGGTTCGACATTGTTAGGTTTTTGCATTTGGGGGATATGTTATATATTGTGATGATGGAAAATGATTGATGGTATTAGTGATTGTTTTTCTGCCAGATTGGTTGGACAGGGATTTTTGTATTTTGCATAGGAGATGTTTGGGTTTTATCGAATAGCTATTAATAATAAAAAGAGGTGATGAGTCGTGAAAGTGTATGAAAAAATCACGATGCTTTGTCCGCACCCTGTAAAAGGGCAATTCATATATAAAGACATGTTTCAAATATATCCAGGAGAAGACTCGGGCGAAGGGCCATATTGCAGAGATTACCCTATAACAATAGAAATATGCACTGAAGTAGCTGAACCATATTTTCGTTTTTCAACTCACCCGCACAAATTACCAATGGGCCAAAAGATCATTGAATTACAGCACATGCTGTCTGTTTTTTCGCAGTTTTATTTTAGCAACGGGACAATTTCTGAGACATCACTGAATGAGTTTTCTAAAATTGCTTTTGAGAATATTCCCCTAAACTGCATTTCATATTATCAAAACGGGCTATTGTACAGTACCGACATAGAACAAGTATGCTTTCCTCCGGATTTGGAGCTGTATTTTGACAAATACTTTTCGCTAGATAATCAAAAAGCAAAACTTGCTTTTCGAAAAGCAGCGTATTTGTTTTATCTTGGAGTCGAAATGGAACCAAAGTATCGAAGTCATTCATTCGCTTCATTTGTGTCTGCAATTGAAACACTAGTTAAAGTAACCTATCCCAAATCGAAAAGGTGCACCAATCCAGAGTGTGGTCAGCCTATTTATTCTGCAACTAGAAAATACTGTGATTTCATCCGTGAATATACGGGGATTACGAATGACGCGTATGTCAAATCGCTTTACAGTGCTCGTTCCAAGTTCCTTCACGAAGGACAAATATTGTTGAGTGAAACGCCTTGGGAAGACGGGCGGGATGTTTATGAGAACAACGACTATTGGCTCAGAAAAAACATTATCGGAATAACGCGTGTTTGCATTATTAATTGGCTTCTTCGGCAATAGCCAGTTACCCGCTTACCTTGGGATGGGCGCTTCGTTTGGCAAGTATATTGCGCCTTATCTTCTTTCGCGATACAGTATTGCCAACAAATATATTAAGTAGGTGCAGCATGAGAATAGAACTCACCCCCTCGCAGGCGCGAGCCTTGTATAAGTTTCTAAATAACACCGGGCGAATTTCCAAACCGTTGCCGGTCAGCCAGGAACAGTTGAACGACCTGTTTTCATCGATGTTTAGTCAGGTTCTTGGATGGAAGAATAATATCTCGAAAGAGAAACCGGAGCTATTGGACAGACTGAACGAGCTAAAAGCGACTGCCGGATCGCATGTAGATTACTGCCCTTGTGAGTTGTGCAACGAGAAGGAAAATATAGTTGAGTATCTGATGACGAAAATGGAACCGCCTGAAGGGTAACTGAACAGCAACAGCGAGACCGCCTGCCTTCGGGGTTGGCGGTTTATTAATGTTAT
>JBGSKE010000134.1:0-4310 GCA_041741355.1 Negativicutes bacterium
GGAGGCGTGCGACATTGCTTGAAAAACCGCTGACGATCCTGGCGATCGATGACAATCAGGATATTTTGTTTACGTTGATGGCAATTGGCGAAACTTTCGGCTGGAAAGTGTGCGCCGAAAGCGATAGCAGGCTGGCATTGGAGCGGGTTCGCAAACTGGAACCGGATTTGATCCTGGTGGATTATCACATGCCGGGTCAGGACGGGTTATCGACGGTTCGACATATTCGCAGCCAGAACCGCACCGTGCCGATCATCGTACTGACTGTTGACGAACGGCAGGAAATCGCCGATTTGTTTCTCGAAGCCGGCGCCAATGACTTTGCCAATAAGCCGATCAAGGTCGCCGATCTGGCAACGCGAATCCGGGTGCATATCAACATCCGGCAACAACAGGAGAGCTATACGCGCGATAAAGGGATCAACAGCGGCACACTGGAAATTGTCTGCGCCTGTTGCCAAAAATTTGCCAGGCCGTTTCTGGCTGAAGAGGTCGTTGAAAGTTCCGGTTTGGCTTATCAGACGGTGGTTCGCTATTTGCAATACCTGCAGGACCAAAAACGCTTGCAAGCCTCCAGCCACTATGGCAAAGTCGGTCGCCCCAAGAAGAAATACCAGCTGGTGCACAGCGAACTGGCGTAGCGGTGTTAGCAAATCAGTCATAAGTGAGAACATAATCAGGGGGCAGGGGAGAGCGTGTTTGACAAACTAAGAAACACTGTCGCATACAATTTCGGCAAGCAACTGCTGTTTCATTATCAGGAGGATGATCTGGCGGCAATGAGCGCGCAGATTTCATACTATCTGATTCTGGCCTTTTTCCCATTTCTGTTTTTTCTGATTAACCTGATCAGTTTCACCCCGCTGCCCAATCGGCTGTTGATAGCCAATTTCAATGCGATTTTACCGCGTGATACGGCGCTATTGGTCAAAACGATGTTGGACGAGACGGTTCAGGCGAAAAGCGAAACATTGCTGGTTCTGGGGGTATTGACCAGCCTGTGGGCGGCTTCGCGCGGCATGTCAGCGATCATCCGCGGTTTGAACCATTCCTATGGGGTCAAGGAAAGCCGCAATTTCATCAAGTTAAACCTGATTGCAATGATGTCGATCATCGGCTTGACCCTGATGATTATTTTTTCGTTTTTTATGATCGTGCTGGGTCGGGTCATCGGCTCGACCGTGTTTGGCTATTTGGGCGCAAAATCTTTGTTTTACAGCATTTGGAGCGTTTTGCGCTATGGTATTACTTTTGGTCTGTTACTGATTACTTTTTATCTGATTTATCGGTATTTGCCCAATAGAAAACTGAACGGCGACCATGTCCTGGCCGGTACCGTATTTACGACATTTGGCTGGGTAGGGGCGTCACTGTTGTTTTCGTTCTACGTAAATAACTTTGGCAGTTATGCTACAGTCTACGGGAGTCTCGGCGGACTATTCGCCCTGATCATCTGGCTATATTTAAGCACCTTGATTTTTTTGCTCGGTGGTGTGATCAATGCAATCTGTAGCGATTTCAAAAAAAAGGCGTAGCAGAGGAGAAGACAATGACTTGGAAAGCTTTTATTGCCGTATTATATGATACAACAAAATTTCATCATCAATCCTGGCTTTTTTTGTATATTGTTTCCTTTCTGGCGCCGTTCCTTTATATTTATCTTTTGAGCATCAACATGCCGGGAGCACAATTTTCCTGGCTGTTGGATGCGGTTACGACGGTAATCGGCGGATTCTCTATCTTGATGACATTTCGGGCCATTCTGTTGATGTTTTGGACGGCGATCAACACCCACGCATTGACCAATGAAAAGATTATCCGCCTAATTCTTACTTATTTGTTTATGTTGTTTTCTTTTGCCGGGATCTATCTCGTTGCTTACTTTCATTCGGAAATCTATCTGGTTCAGCAAGAAGTGATTAGCCTGTCGGGGCTGTCCTCGGCGACAATGCCAGCTAAAAGTTTGGCTTTTGTTGGTGTTGATTTTAGATTTTGGTCTACCGCCGGTCAAGAGGTCCAATGGAGCAATATGCCATTCATTTATTTGGATATGGTCTATTTCAGCACATCCACATTGACAACGCTGGGCTTTGGCGATATTGTAGCCAAATTGCCCTTTGTAAAAATATTGGTTATACTTGAAGCTCTATTTGGCAATCTACTGCTTGTCATGGGCGTGGCTAGCGTTGTACCGCGGCAGGATGTCTAGCGTGCGTGAGGGTTGGCTGTGAGTTTGTTTGATAAACCGGTGAGCATAGTTGCGCTATAATGGACGCGGAACGTTGTTAGGGAACGTATGGAGGGAAACAGAACTTGGATACTTTGATCGGAATTAATAGGGCCATATTGCACATTTTGGATTTCAACTCGAACCTGACGGTCTTTTCCGAGCAGGAACTGGCGCTCGGTGATGGCAGTGTCGCGCCGTACTTGATGAAGCACCTGGAGCGTTCTTTTTGTGATGCAGCGCTTAAGCCGGGAACGTTTAACCAGACCAGCACGCTCAAAGCGGACCTCGCCGCCTATGCGGCAGGAGAAATCAGTTTTGTTCAGCTATCCAGCCAGATCGCCGGCGCCCTGTATCAGGCGATTGCCCAGTCGGACAAGCTGGTTTCGGCCGATGTGCTGGTCTGTGATATCAGCGTAAACGGCGAGCAGGTGATCGCGATATTGAAATGCAATAACCGGGTTGGCTTTACCCATCAGGTGGTGCAAGGGGAAGCAGGAATTTGCAACAGCATCATCCATCATTACGCGATCCTGCCCAGCCTGGCGCACAAACTCGATGAATATGCGTTTGTCTGGGTAGAGTCGGGCGAGATTCGCTTCGTCGATAAAAAATGTTCGATTGGCGGCAACGACGTATATATTTTGCCGGAAATCGTGCTGGACTGCAGTTCGCGGGTTTCACAAAAAGACACGATCGCGATGGTGACCTCGATCACCCGCAAAGTGGCCGAAAGTCATGGCGAAAATCCGGCGATTGCAGTGTCGCGGGCCAAGACACTGATCATTGAGAACGCCGAAGTGTCGGAGTATCTTGATCCGCAGGAACTGGGCAGTGCGGTGTTCGCAGCGTCGCCGCTGATGCGGCAACAATATCAACAGGAAGTGGCGCAGGCGGGACTGGACGAGGCGGTCAAAATTGACAGGAATCTGGCGGTGCGGACCGGTCGGACCCATAAACTCAAGACAGATACCGGCATTGAAATCACGATTCCGGTCGACTATTTTCAAAACCAGGATTATGTGGAGTTCATCAACAATCCGAATGGGACGCTATCGATTTCGCTGAAGAACATCGGCAAGCTGGTGGATAAGTAAAAAGGAGAACACAGCCATGACAGAAGAACGAAACCAAGCGATTCAGGATCAGGCGGCTGAAAACCTCTGCCGCTGGGCTGCGGCCCGGGCCGGGATGATCGTGGTGGCCCCCGGGGTCGGCACGATGGCGCTGGTGGCCAATGAAATCTATATGATCATCAGGATCGGTAAAGTATATGGCGTTGAGCTGTCCCGTTCGGCGGCGTTCGGATTTTTGGCTTCGCTGGGGGCGGCATTCGCCGGGCAAACACTGGCGACGCTCGTGCCCATCGCGCCGATGCAGATAGCTGTCGGCGTTTCGGTGACGTATGCCGTGGGCAAGGCTGCACAGGCCTGGATCAAGGCCGGGATGCCGAGCGATATGGGTGGTGTTCGCAAGATATTCGCGTCCGTGAAAAAGTCGACGCGCACACGCTGGCAAGACTTGACTTCCCACCCCGAGCGTGAGGTTCCCCTGGGAGATGAAAACGCCGACCTCTTACTGCTGGGTCCAGGACAACAAACCGGAGAAGCTGCTGAACCCAAAGAAACTGTTGAGCCAAAGCAGAAAGGCAAAGAACGTCTGGAGCGGATCGCCGGAATGCAGGCGGAAGTGACCAAACGGATTGCTAAATTGCCGCTGGGGAGTGAATTGGTCGGTCCGGCGCTCGATTATATCTTCAATGATCCGCACGTCAAACAGGTGATCGATGCAATACAAAAACCCCGTCCGTTGCGCATCGTATTCGCAGGCCGGACCGGGGCGGGCAAGAGCAGTTTGATCAACGCGTTGGCCGGAAAATATCTGGCTGAGGTATCCGACCCGGTGCCGGGCCAGCAACAGGCGGAAAAGCACACTATTCTCGACGGCGACAGGGTATTGTTTGAAGTGGTGGATACACGCGGGATCGCCGATGCGGGGGAAAATGCCGAGGCCGAACTGGAAAAATCGCTACAAGGTTTCGCGCCGGATATCATGATTCTGGCGATTCCGCTCACAGACCGGT
>JBGSKE010000135.1:0-6104 GCA_041741355.1 Negativicutes bacterium
GCCATCCATTTCCGGCATCTGCCAGTCCATCAGTATCAGCGAATAGGGGTCGTCAACACAGCGCAGCACGGCTTCGATTGCAGTTTGTCCGCTGGCCGCTTCATCAACCCTAAAGTTCATTGCCTGCAGGTATTCGGTCAAGATTTCCCTGGCAACCGGGTTGTCGTCGACGACCAAAATTCTCAGGTTGTTCAGTGTTTCCGGCACAATACGCCTTTTTTCCGTCGATTTCTCCACCAGTTCAAACCAGGCGGTAAAGCTGAAGGTACTGCCCAACCCGGCGGTACTGTCGACCACGATCGAACCGCCCATCATTTCAATCAGTCGTTTGCTGATCGTCAGGCCGAGGCCTGTGCCGCCATATTTGCGGGTGGTGGACCCATCGGCCTGGGTAAAAGCCTGAAACAGGCGGGCCACTTGTTCCGGCGCCATACCAATTCCCGTATCGGCGATAGAAAACCGCAGTTCAATCTTGCTGCCCGACCGGCTGACAACTTGTCCAGCAATCTTTATCGAACCGCTGGCCGTAAATTTCACGGCATTATTGATCAGGTTGGTCATGATCTGGGTCAGCCGCAGCGGGTCCCCCACCAGATTCTGCGGAATATCCGGCGCAATGCGGTAGAGGAATTCCAGTCCTTTCGCGTTGGCCTGGGCATGGGTCAAGTTGAACACACCGTCCATGACTTCATCCAGCACAAACGGCACTGGATCCAGTTGCAGTTTGCCGGCTTCGATCTTGGAAAAGTCGAGAATTTCATTGATAATTCCCAGCAAGGATGTACTGGCATTGTGAATTTTGTGGACATAGTCATATTGTTTTGGCGTCAGCTCAGTCTTTAACGCCAGGTAGGACATACCAATGACTGCATTCATCGGCGTGCGGATTTCATGACTCATGTTGGCCAAAAACATTGATTTGGCCTGCGTCGCCTCTTCAGCCGTCTTGCGAGCCTGCCGCAGCTCTGCCTGGTCTTGCTTCTGTTGGGTGACGTCTTCCTTTACGGCGACGTAATGCGTAATTGTGCCGCCCGCACTGCGCAGTGGACTGATGATCGCCTTTTCGTCAAAGAAGCTGCCGTCTTTGCGTTTGTTGTTAAATTCACCTTGCCAGGAATTTCCGGCGGTAATGGTTCGCCACAACTGGGCGTAAACGGCGTCCGGCGTCTGGCCTGATTTTAGCACACGGGCATTGCCGCCCAGTACTTCAGCGCAGCTATAGCCGGTCAGCTGACAAAAATGCGGATTCACATATTCGATATTGCCTTCCACGTCAGTGATCACAACCGACACCGGACTTTGCTCAATGGCGCGGGATAATTTTTGCAAGGCCAGGGTGCGAGCGGTAATTTTTGCTTCCAGATCATTCGCCGCTTCGGCAATCTGTCGCCGCATTTCTTCATGCGCCAGCGCCAATTCATTTACTTCCAGCCAGCGGGTCGGCGCAAAATTCAAATGCGTAAAATCCATCTCGCCGAGTTGACGGCTGGCCGTCACCAGCTGCTGCAACGGTCGGCTAATGTCCGTCGTAATCCGGCGTGTCCACAAAAAGGAAAATAGCAGCGCGACCAGCAGACTTAAACCTAAGATACCAAGCGGGACCTTTGTGTCGGGCGGAAAGTCGGCAACAGGAACGAACATGCCGATATAATAATTGTGTCCCCCGAGTGAAAGGCTGATAAAACGGGCAATCCAGCCAGTCCCCTCTACCTGATACAACAGGTTTTCATTCAAGTTTCGCCCGGCAGCGCCCCACTTGGCATATACCGGCGCCACTTGCGGCAAGTCCCGTACCGAGGCGATGTGGTTCGCCGCAAACAGTTCCTGTTGCCCGGCATGCCGGGCCGGCTGACCGATAATGGCGCCAGCGGCGTCAAACAACAAAATAAAGCCCGACTTGCCGACACTGATATAGCGGGTCATTGATGAAATATCACTGACGGTGGTGTCAATCGACAAAACATATCTTACCCCGCTATTGGCGGTAAAACGGACCGCAGCGCTGATTCCCGGTTCCATTGTCGTACGAAAAGAGTATGGCGATGTCCAGAACGGTGCGTTGGTTCCCTGTTGGCCCATGGCGCCGATAAAGCCGGGGTAGATGCGGCAGTCATAATCGCTGGGCAATGTTTCTTTGGCTAGCGGCAGGTTGTTGCGGTCCCAGTGCGCCCACTGTTCCACGCCTGGCAGCTGTGACGGGTAAGTAAAACGAGTGCTCCAGCCATCGCCATTCTTGAACAGGGCGACTTCGCGGGAATCTTCGCGGGCCAGGCGAAACGCCGTATGCGACTGGTTATATTTCATCAGTGGCGCAACAAAACGCTGAAAATCTGCTGGACTATCCGAGACAAAGTAACCCTGCGAAGCGTATTCCGTCAGCAATTCCAAATGGTTTTCGATTTCGGCGAAATAGCTTTGCACCGTATTTTTAATCCGATCCGCCGTCATGGTCAGTTCGTTTTCCGCCAGGCGATCAGCGGCCGGCAAGATAATAAAATGATAGACGACAACAGCAAACACAAGGATCGCCAACGAAAATGCCAAGGCAATCTGCTGGAACAGGTCCTTACGTATTGGTCGCGCCTGCATCATTTTACGTGACGCTCTCTTCGGTGAACTCATCGCGGTACATATTGGCAATTTCCAGGAAACGATCCTGCAACTGCAAGAATGCCGCTACGACAGCCGGGTCAAACTGTTTTCCCGCCTCTGCCGCAATCATCGCTACCGACTGCGCATGCGGAATCGGCTCCTTGTAAACGCGGCGACTGATCAGGGCGTCATAGACATCGGCCAGCGCCATCAAGCGGCCGGAAACTGGGATGGCTTCGCCCGAAAGGCCTTCGGGATAGCCGGCGCCATCCCAGCGTTCATGGTGGGAATAGGCCATTTCCTTGGCAAAGCGCAAAAAAGTGACCGCCGTGCCCAACAACCGCTCAGCGCCGACAATCGCCCGATAACCAATGCTGGCATGCGTTTTCATCACTTCAAATTCTTCTTTGGTCAGTTTGCCTGGTTTCCACAAAATCATTTCCGGAATGCCCATCTTGCCAATATCGTGCAAGGGCGCCGACTTGGTCATCAGCAAAATATTCTCGGCGGTCAGGCTGTCTGCAAAAGCCGGATTTTGTCGTAAATGCAAAGCAATTTCTTTTACATAATAGGCTGTGCGCAGAATATGGGCCCCGGTTTCCCGGTCGCGGGTTTCCGCCAATGATGCCATGGCGTTGATTGCCACTTCCTGCAATTGATTGATTTCCTGTATCCGCCGGATGATTTCCGCTTCCAGGAACGCGTTGCGCTCTTGCAGGCACGCTTGCACATGTTTGAGCGTCAGATGGGTCTGGACGCGCGCCAGCAGCAAGGAAGGCGTCAGCGGCTTGACAATATAATCGACCGCGCCCAGGGCAAAGCCTTTTTCTTCATCTTCCACTTCAGCCATACCGGTCAGAAAAATCACCGGAATCTGCTGAAGCGTTGCATCGGCCTTAAATTGGGCGCAGGTCTCATAACCGCTCATTCCCGGCATGTTCACATCGAGCAAAATCAGGTCGGGCGGGTCGCTTTTGGCAATGTTCAGCGCCGCTTCGCCGCTGGTCGCGAGCTTGACCTTGTAACGGGGCCGCAATAGGGAACTAGCCAATGCCAGATTGTCAGGGATGTCGTCTACCACCAAAACCGTTGATTTATCTTCGTTCATATTGCCCCGCCTTCCTGCGCTCGACTTATATTGTACGCATTTCGTGATTATCCAGCAGAATCCTGCTTGACGCATTGATAAATATTTGGCCGATTTACTCCTTTAATTGTCCGGATGGACTCATCTTATAACTGTCAAATATTTTGGATTCGCTATAGCAAAACCCCGGCGGAACCCGCCGGGGTCATTTATTCATGCAAACATTAGTTTTTCATTTTCCACGTTTGGCCCGTTCGTAATCCTCATCAAATTGCTGTTGGCTGGCCAGCGCATAGACTACCGGGCCAATTTGCATACAGTTCTTGCGGCAATAAAAACTCACCGTATTCATCGAATTGACTTCAATCATTTTCTGGTCACAAACATGGCATTTTACATGCAGACATTCGACCGGGCTGCAAACCGCCGGCGAATCGGGCAGGTTGCCGCAGACGGCGCGGACAAAGTCCTCCGATTTGTACGGTTTCACAACGAACCCGTCAATCCCGAGCGCAATGCTCTCTTTTACCAGTTCCGGCGAACTGCTGCCGCTGCACATGACAACTTTGGCAGTGGGCTGTTTTTGCTTAACTTCCTTCAACACAGCAATCCCATCAATCCCGGCCATGACAATGTCGAGGATAAATAAATCAAACTGCTGCAACAGCATTTTTTGCAACGCTTCGTCACCGCTGGCGGCTTGCTGGATCTGACTGTTGTCGATACCTAGTCCGTTTAATTCGCGGATCATCATCGCCCGCGAAAAACCGGAATCTTCTACAATTAGAATTTGCGCCAAAACATCCACGCCCCAACCAATTCATTTCCTGTGATTCTCATTATACATCAATTCGCCGGTTTAGCCCATCATCCGATAACCGATTCCTGATTCCGTGGTGATGTAACGAGGCTGGGTCGGGTCCGTTTCGATTTTCCTGCGCAGTTGTCCGATATACACGCGGATATAATGCGTATCGTCGTCGTAGTTATTGCCCCAGACCGCTTTCAGCAACTGCTTATGCGTCACCACCCGGCCGCGGAACTGGGCCAGGATTTTCAGCAATTCATATTCGGTCGGCGTAAGTTTGATTTCCCGCTCGCCCACACTGACCCTCCGTTGCACCAGGTCAATCGTCAGATCACCGCACTGCAGCACTGGCTCGTGTTCGGGCGAAGCAGCCCGCCTGAGCGCCACCCGCATTCGCGCCATCAACTCGCCCACACTGAACGGTTTGGTCACATAATCATCGGCGCCGACGTCTAGCGCCTCGATTTTCTCGCGTTCCTGGTCCCGCGCCGTCAGCACGATAATCGGCGCCGTCGACCAAGACCGTATCGCCTGGACCACCGCTTTGCCATCCATATCAGGCAAGCCCAGATCGACGATCAACAAGTCCGGTTTGATCAGCGCCGCCCGACGGATTCCGTCTTCGCCGGTCAAAGCTTCTTCGATCTCATACCCATGCGCCCCCAATGACACTTTGAGCAATTTCTGTATCTGCGGTTCATCATCGACAACCAATATGCGCATGCCTTTGCCTTGCATCGTCAGTCACCGGTCCCTTCGTCCATTGTATTCGCTGCGCCGGCCTGCGGTATGCGAAATTGGATCACCGTGCCGCCACTTGGCCGTAATTCGGCCCAGATCGCACCGCCATGCGCCTCGACGATTCCTTTGCAAATCGACAATCCCAGACCGGTCCCGCTGACCTGCCTGAGTTGGCGCACCCGGTAAAACTTATCAAACACTTTGATCAGATCGGTTTCAGGGATTCCGACTCCCTGATCAAAAATCGACACTTGTACGCCGCCTGCAGCAGCTGCGACGATTATGCCAATCTCGCCGCCCCGATCCGAATATTTCATCGCATTATCCAACAGATTGAGCACGACTAATTCCAACAACACGCAGTCGCCACGGATCAAAGGCAGTTCCTCGGCAACTTCGATCTTCAACGTGTAGTGCTGCATTCGCTCGCGCAGCCGTTGCAAGGCAGCGCCGATGATGTCCTGCATATCGCACCAATCAATTTTGAGTTGCATCATACCGCTTTCCAGGCGAGCGCTGTCCAGCAGATTGGCGACCACGCGTTCCATGCGCATCGCCCCCTCCTGCACATTTTCCAGCAATTCGTGCCTGGCCTTATCACTATACGCTCCCTCTACATCAAGCAAGGAGGAAACCGAACCAACAATCAACGACAGCGGCGTCCGCAATTCGTGGGAAATCGAGTTGAACAAAGCGTTGCGCAGCCGGTCGGCTTCTGTCAGCAATGATGCTTCGCGGGCTTTCTCAGCCAATTGCACCCGTTCAATCGCCAGCGACGCCAAGTTGACCCAGGCGTCAATCAGGCGTTTTTCTTCCGGCGACACCTGCGGCGCCGCCAAATGGACCCCCAACACGCCGAGTACGGCCTGGCTGGGA
>JBGSKE010000136.1:0-6285 GCA_041741355.1 Negativicutes bacterium
AGTTCGCCGAATCACCGTGACCGTCCGGCGTGAAATGGGAGCGGACATTGTTGCGGCGTGCGGTCAGTTGCGCAATAGCAATCGAGAAGGAGGATTCTGATGAACCCGAGCGGTTTGCTTGACGACCGTTATCGTTTGTTGGAACGTATTGGCGGCGGCGGCATGGCGGAAGTCTACCTGGCCGAAGATGTTTTGCTGGCTCGCCAGGTAGCCGTTAAATTGCTGCGGTCCCAGTTTACCAGCGATGAGGATTTTGTCGCCCGTTTCCGTCAGGAAGCCAGGGCGGCGGCGCGCCTTTCGCATCCGAATATTGTCAGTATTTATGATGTTGGCTGTGAAGCGGATACCCATTACATTGTGATGGAATATGTGCCGGGCGAGACATTGAAGGAATGTATCAAACGGGAAGGGCGATTGCCTTCGAGCGTGGCGGTCGAGTATGCATTGCAGATTGCCGCAGCATTGAAACATGCCCACGATAACCAGATCGTGCACTGCGATATCAAGCCGCACAACATTTTGATCCACCGGGACGGAACCGCCAAAGTGACTGATTTTGGCATTGCCAGAGCCGTATCCTCGCAGACGACGACTCAGGTTGCCGGCGTACTGGGCTCGGTGCATTATCTTTCGCCGGAGCAGGCCCGGGGTTATGGCGTGGACTCAAAATCGGACATCTACTCGCTGGGTGTCGTCCTATACGAGATGCTGGCCGGTCATCCGCCATTCGACGGCAACTCACCGATTGCCATTGCGATGAAACACATTCAGGAACAACCGCGTTCACTGAAAGAGCTACGACCGGATATTCCGCCGCAACTGAATGCGTTGATCGTCAAAGCGATGGCGAAAAAACCGGAGGCCCGACAGGAAACGGCCCGCGTCTTTTTGCTGGAAGCCGAGCAGGTGGCAAAGCAAATCAAAGGAATGGAGCCTGCCGCACTGCCGCCGCTTTTGCCAGCGACGCCGCCGCAAATCGATAAATCACCTGCGCAGCGCAGGCTTTTCAATCGAATCAAAACGCTGCCGCGCTGGTCGTGGGGATTGGTTGGCCTGTTGCTTGTCAGCTTCCTGATTGGCCAGGTTATCGCCAATGGTGGTCTGGGTGGCGGCAAAGAAGTCATGGTGCAGGACGTGATGGGAAAACCGGCGGAAACGGCCCGATCGCTGTTGCAGAACGACCAGTTGAAAGTGCAGATCACCGAAGCGTTTGACGAGCGGGTCGCGGCTGGCTATGTCATATCGCAGCAACCGCGTGGCGGACAGGTGGTCAAGGAAAATCGCGTGGTGCAGATTATCGTGAGCAAGGGGCCGGATGTTGCCCTGATTCCTGAATTGAAAGGCTTGCCGCGCCGCGAAGCGGAAGCGCGGATTCGCAGCGCCGGGCTCAAGGTGGGCTTGATCACAGAGGAATACTCGGCGGACATGAAGCCGGACATGGTTGTCAGCCAAAATCCGCGTCCTCCGGGACAAGTTGCCAAAGGAGTTCTGGTAGATATTGTACTAAGCAAGGGGAAAAGTCCGCAGCAAATCAGCGTGCCGAATTTTCAGGGCGAAAATCTGCAGAGCGTGTTGGCACGGCTAGAAGCATTGAAACTGCGGGTGGGGACTATTCGTGAAACCGTGAATTCGCGTTATTCCCCCGGTACAATCAGCGGCCAAGCGCCGGCGGCTGGCAGCAGTGTTTATGAGGGAACCACCGTTGATTTGGAATTGGTAAAAAGTGACGCCGGAATTCCCAAACGAGCCCGGATTCAGTTCGTGGTGCCTGAAGGTCCGATTCGCCAGTCCTGCAAAATTTTAGTCCAGGATTCCAGCGGGATCAGAACGGCCTATGAAGGGGTTCATAAACCGGGTGAACGGATTGAAAAAGTCGTGGAAGGAACAGGCGAGATGACAATCAGAATCCTGGCCAACAATAAACTGATTCAAGAGCAGACGTTTTAACCGATGGAGAAGAACGGACTGACCGGTGTGGTGATTCGGGCGACCAGCGGATTTTATTACGTCCAAAGCGGCGTTCATGTTATTGCCTGCAAATTGCGCGGACGGATGAAACAGATTCGCTATTCTGTATGTGTGGGCGATCGGGTTCAATTTACGCCGACAGGCGATGCGGTGGGCGCTATCGAGCAGATTCTGCCGCGGGACTCCTTTTTAAAGCGGCCGGAAGTTGCCAATGTCAATCAGTCGATTATCACGTTTGCCGCCAGCCACCCCCGGGTTGACTTCGGCTTGCTGGACCGGTTTTTGGTATTGGCCGAACTATCGGAAATACCCGCCATCATCTGTATCAACAAAATTGACATGGCAGACCCGGAAGAACTGAAACCCGATTTGGCGATTTACGAGCGGATGGGCTACCCGGTAATTCTGGTTTCGGCCAAGACCGGCGCGGGGATTGCGGAACTGCAAAAAATCCTTTATGACAAGGTAAGTGTATTTGCCGGGCCGTCCGGTGTCGGCAAGTCATCGCTGCTCAATTCGATTGAACCGGGATTAAGCCTGACAACCGGTGAACTGAGCCAGAAAATCGGCCGCGGCAAACATACCACCCGTGTTGCCGAACTGTTGGTGTTGTCCGGCGGCGGCTTCGTCGTCGATACCCCGGGATTCAGTTTTACTGAATTTATTGAGATGAACCCGGAAGATTTGCGATTCCAGTATCGGGAGTTTCGCGACGTGTTGGCCGGTTGTCATTTTTCCTCCTGCATCCATCAGAAAGAACCGCAATGTGCAGTGAAAAATGCCGTTGCTGCCGGAATAATTGCCGCATCGCGTTACGAATCCTACTGTGAGTTGCTGCAGGAAATACAACAAACCAAGAGGAGGTTCTAAGTTTGGCTCTATTGGCGCCGTCCCTGTTGTCAGCGGATTTTGTCCGCCTGGCCGAAGAAATTGCTAAAGTGGAAGCCGCCGGCGCAGACTGGCTGCATCTGGATATCATGGATGGGCATTTTGTGCCCAATCTTACTTTTGGTCCGCCGGTTGTGGCGGCAATTCGCAAAATTACCAAACTGCCGCTCGATGTGCATCTGATGGTAACCAACCCTGCTGAGCTGGTCGAACAATTTGCCGCTGCCGGCGCGGACTGGCTGACCGTGCATGTGGAAACCGAACCGCATTTGCATCGACTGGTCAACCGAATCCGTGAACTGGGCGTGAAGCCGGCAGTCACCCTCAATCCGGCGACACCGGTTGGTCAGCTGGATGAAATCCTCAGCGAAGTCGATATGGTGCTGGTGATGAGTGTCAATCCCGGCTTTGGCGGGCAAAAATTTATTCCGGCTTCCCTGTCAAAAATAAGCCGGTTAAAAGAGAAGCTGAATCAAATCGACCGGCCTGTTCTGATTGAAGTGGATGGCGGCGTGAATGAAGCAACAGCGCCCCTGCTGGTGCAGGCCGGCGTCGATGTGTTGGTGGCAGGGTCCGCCGTATTTGGCAGCGCCGATATGCAAGCGACGATTTCCGCACTGAAACTTGCTCGGTAGTGGCTTGCATTTTTTAGGCGAGAATGCTATCCTATTAGCATAGGTTTAATTGAATAGTGGCCTTTGGGGCATGGTGAGAAAGAGTGATCTTTCGATTCCTGACCGGCGGTATAGCCCGCGAACCGAGAGGTTGATCCGGTGTAGATTCCGGAGCCGACAGTATAGTCTGGATGGGAAAAGGCAAAATTGTGGCCTGTAATGGGTCTATGTTTACGTTTCCCAAAGAGATAATCTTTGGGATTTTTGTTTTCAGGAGGGTTTTTTATGGAACAGCGCAATGTTGATGAGCAATATATGCAACAAGCTCTGAATTTGGCTCGGCAAGGGCGGGGCAGAACCAGTCCCAATCCTGTCGTCGGCGCGGTGATCGTAAAAGATCAGGTGGTGGTCGGTCGCGGCTGGCATCAGAAAGCGGGTACCGCTCATGCCGAGATTCACGCCCTGGCGGAAGCGGGCAACGCAGCAAGAAATGCGACAATTTATGTGACATTAGAACCCTGCTGTCATCAGGGCCGTACCGGCCCCTGCACCGAAGCAATATTGGCCGCAGGAATCAGCCGGGTAGTCGTTGCGATGGTAGACCCCAACCCGCTCGTGGCTGGCTGTGGCATCGGCGTGTTGCGCGAGCGGGGACTGGTCGTTGATACGGAAATCCTGGCCGATGAAGCGGCCCAACTCAATGCCCCGTTCATCAAATGGATCAGTTGCAATATGCCGTTTGTCACGATGAAAAACGGCATCAGTCTGGATGGCAAAATTGCCACGCAAACCGGCGAATCGCGATGGATTACTGGGAGCGAATCACGGCTGGAAGTGCACCGGATGCGCGATGTATCGGACGCGATCATCACCGGCATCGGTACGGTACTGGCCGACGATCCGGAACTGACCACCCGCTTGCCGCAAGGCGGTAGATCGCCGGTGCGGGTAGTGTTAGACCGAATGGCCCGAACCCCCGTCAGTGCAAAAATTTTGAACACCGAGGCGGCGCCAACGATTATCGCGGTTTCCGCAACCGCTCCTCAGGACCGCCGGGACGCACTGGCGGCTGCCGGGGCAGAAGTGCTGATTGTGCCGGAGACGGACGAAAAACTGGATTTGGCCTTCCTGCTGCGCAACCTGGGCCAGCGCTGCCTGACCAATGTGATGGTGGAAGCAGGCGGCAGTCTGAACAGTTCATTCCTGTTCGGCAATTATGTGGATAAAGTGGTGCTGTTTATCGCGCCAAAGATCATCGGCGGCAGTGGAGCGCCCGGACCCTATGGCGGAGATGGTTGCGGCTTGCTGTCGGATGCAGTCGAACTGGAAGATTTGATCGTTCGGCAACTGGGCGCAGATTTGATGGTCGAGGGATTCGTAAAACGGAGGGAAAGCCGAGATGTTTACAGGACTTGTCGAGGAATTGGGTAAAGTACGTTCCTTATCGCGCGGTGCGCACTCGATCCGGCTGACGATTGCGGCGGAAAAAGTATTGCACGATGTAAAAATGGGCGACAGCATCGCTGTCGATGGCGCTTGTCTGACCGTGGTTGATTTCACGACCGGCTCATTCACGGTCGATGTGATGCCGGAAACGTTTGACCGCACTACTTTGTCGCTGAAGAAAAGTGGCGATGCAGTAAATCTGGAGCGGACCCTGCGCGTTGGCGACCGTCTCGGCGGACACATCGTCAGCGGGCATGTAGATAGCATAGCCGATCTAGTTTCGGTAACGCCGCGTGACAATGCCAATATCCTGCGGGTGCAAGTGCCGCGTCAGTTGGCGCCGTTCATGATTCCGCAGGGGTCGGTCGCGGTGGACGGGGTCAGCCTGACGATTGTCGACTGCGGTGAAGACTGGTTTGAAGTATCGTTGATCCCGCATACATGGGATGTAACGATCTTGTCCGGCAAACGGGCCGGTGACAAAGTGAACGTAGAAACAGATGTGTTGGGCAAGTACATTTACCGCATGGCGCAAACGAAATCAGTTGGCGAGACAAGCAAAAAACCGATCGGAGTCGATTTTTTGGCGCAACACGGGTTTCTCGATTAGAAAGGGGAGAAAAAAATGGAACCAAAGTTCAGTACGATTGAAGCAGCAGTAGAGGACATCAAGGCCGGAAAAATGGTGATCGTTGTCGATGATGAGGATCGCGAAAACGAAGGCGACTTGGTTGTCGCCGCTTCCCAGGCGACGCCCGAGATTATCAATTTTATGGCGAAGCACGCCCGTGGTCTGATCTGTGTTCCAATGAAGGGCGACCGTTTGGATGAACTGGGAATCGGGCCGATGGTCTGTGACAATACAGATTCGCATTGTACCGCATTTACCGTTTCGGTTGACGCGTTTGACGTTTCCACCGGAATATCCGCCCATGAGAGGGCGCTGACTGTTCAAACTCTGCTGGACCCGACCAAAGGACCGGCGGATATCCGGCGTCCCGGTCATATGTTCCCTTTGCGCTATCGCGAGGGAGGCGTGCTGCGGCGAACCGGACATACGGAAGCGTCGATCGACTTGGCGATTTTGGCCGGACATTATCCGGCAGCAGTGATTTGCGAAATTATGAACGTCGACGGGACGATGGCTCGACGGCCGGATCTAGAAATATTTGCAAAAACTCATGGACTTAAAATTGGGTCGGTCGCGGATTTGATTCGTCATCGAATGAAAAATGAATCGCTCGTCACGGAAGAAACGAAAGTTCGACTTCCCACGCGCTTTGGAGAATTTGAAGTCCATCTGTTTTCGAATTCTGTTGATGGGGCTCAACATGTTGCGCTTGTTAAGGGAAAAATTGAGCCTGAGCTT
>JBGSKE010000137.1:0-4117 GCA_041741355.1 Negativicutes bacterium
GGACGTAGGCGGCATCATAACCGAGCACTGCCATCGCATCAGGCATTACACCATATTCTTTTTTGTAAGCATCAACGAATTTTTTCGAGGCCGGGCTGGAATCTTCCGGTGAGTAGTGGTTGGTGAAGTAGGTGTTGTTCATGCCGGCTGCGCTGCCGATCTCAACCAGTTTAGGCGAATCCCAGCCGTCGCCGCCGACGATCGGTATCGTCAAACCCATCTCACGGGCTTGTTTGGCAATCATGCCGACTTCTTCATAGTAACCAGGCAAGTAGATGACTTCCGGGCTCATGCCTTTGATCTTGGTCAGGATGGCTTTGAAGTCTTTATCTTTTTGCAGGTATGCTTCTTCACCGGCAATCGTGCCGCCGCCTTTGGTATAAGCTTCTTTGAAGAACTTGGCCAGGCCTTTGCTATAGTCGCTGGAGTTGTCGATCATGACAACCGCTTTTTTCAGTTTCAGGTCTTTCAGCACGAAGTTCGCGCCAACCGTTCCTTGGAACGGATCGATGAAGCAGACGCGGAAGGTGTATGGTTTGGCTTTGCCGGTTTTTTCATCCACCGTAACTTTGGGGTTGGTGGTTGCCGCAGCAACGAAAGGAATCTTGCTGGCTTCGTTGACGGCCGAACCGGCGATGCCGTTGGAGCTGGTGGTGAAGCCGACTACGGCAACCACTTTGTCCTGGGTGATGACTTTGGTCATCGCATTGGCTGATTCGGAAGGCTCGCCTTTGTTGTCAGCCGTTACTGTGGTGATTTTTTTGCCGAGCACGCCGCCGGCGGCATTGATTTCCTTGAACGCCAGTTTGGTTCCGTTATTGGCGGCGGTGCCGAATGAAGCGGTGCCACCGGTCAATTCATAGACAACACCGATTTTGATATCTTTGGATTCAGCCGGTTTCGCCGCAGGCGCTCCGCCACCGCAACCGGTCACCGCGAACGCGACAAGAACCAATAAGGCCAAGGCAAACTTCAGACTACTCTTTTTCACAAAAACACCCTCCTCAAATTTTATCAACTACAACTTTAATTTTCTGATTCCCTATGCTCTGGTTAAGGCCCCCCCTTCACCGTTGGTTGTTGCCTGTGTTTGAAAAAAACTGCAATTTTGATCCATGATTGAAAAAAAGAAGCTTAGGGCAAAATACCCGCTGGATATTTTACCAAAAGCTTCTTTGCTTTTGCTATAATCACGCAATCATTCGTCTTCTCTAAATGCCCTTGAAAATGATTATAGACCTCAATATGCAATTTTACAAGTGATTTTTGATAAAAATGTTACATTTTTTCCGCAACAACCTTCGCTTGCATGAATAAAAGTAAATAATCGGCGCCGCCAGCCTTGGAATCGGTGCCCGACATATTGAACCCGCCGAACGGTTGTACGCCGACTAGCGCACCGGTGCATTTGCGATTGAGATACAGGTTGCCGACATGGAAATCGCGGCGGGCCTGTTCCAGTTTGGCCCGGTTGCGGGAGTAAACCGCACCGGTCAGTCCATATTCGGTATCATTGGCGATACGCAGCGCATCGGCAAAATCTTCGGCACGGGTGATCGCCACAACCGGGCCAAAAACTTCTTCCTGGGCAATCCGGGATTTCGCCGGTGCGTCAACAAACACGGTCGGCTCGATAAACCAACCTTTTTCGCCTGCCGTATTGCCGCCGGCAACCAATCTGGCTTCGCTTTTGCCGATTTCAATATAGTCGAGGATTTTTTTGTAGGCGCTTTCATCAACCACCGGACCCATGTTGACGCCGTATTGGGCAGCCGGCCCCACTGTCAGCGCTTTGGTTTTCGCCGCCACTTTGGCAACAACTTCATCATAAACACTCTTGACAATAATCGCCCGCGAGCAGGCCGAGCATTTCTGGCCCTGGAAACCAAACGCCGAGGCGACAATGCCGTTGGCCGCTTCTTCCAGATCGGCTTCCTCATCGACCACGATCGCATCCTTGCCGCCCATTTCCGCCACAACCCGCTTGATCCAGATCTGGCCGGGCGCCACATCGGCCGCCAGCTTATTGATTCGCAGACCGACTTCCTTGGAGCCGGTGAAGTTGATGAACCGAACCTGCGGGTGCGATACCAGCACATCGCCGATACTGCCGCCGCTACCGGGCAGATAGTTGATCACGCCTGCCGGCGCGCCAGCCGCTTCGAACAGTTCCATCAGTTTCGCCGCAATCACCGGTGTGCTGCTGGCCGGTTTCATGATGACCGTATTGCCTGCCACCACCGCAGCGGCAACCATGCCAGCCAAAATCGCCAGCGGGAAATTCCAAGGCGGAATGACGACGCCGACGCCGAGCGGGATATAGAAGCATTCGTTCTGTTCGCCGGGCACGGCGATGACAGGCATGCCCGCCGCATAGCGGAGCATTTCCCGTCCATAGTATTCCATGAAATCGATCGCCTCGGCCGTATCGGCATCGGCTTCGGCCCAGTTCTTGCCGGCTTCCTCAACCAGCCAGGCCGAATATTCGAATTTACGCCGGCGCAGAATCGCCGCTGCCTTGAACAGCAAGCGGGCCCGCACTTCCGGCGCCACATGTTTCCAGCCGGAAAAAGCTTCTTGCGCCGCTTTGACGGCCTGGTCAGCCAGTTCGGCGTTGGCCCGGGCCACAGTGCCGATGACTTCTGAGAAGCAGGAAGGGTTCACCGAGGTGATGCGGGCTTCGGTGTCAATGGCTTTGCCGGCAATTTTCAGCGGATAGTGGCGGCCTTTTTCGGACGCGACCAGTTGCAGCGCCGCCTCCATAGCTGCTTTGTTCTCGGGGATGCTAAAATTCGTGAACGGTTCGGGTTGATACGCTGTCTGCATAAGGGTAGCCTCCTCAATATTTCATCTTAAATTATACTACCGATGGTTCGATAAACAGGTCGCCGCGGGCAAACCGTCCGGCGTCGAGCAATTCAACCGGCAACGCGGTTTTCAGACCCAGCAGCTGCTCGGCGACGATCTGGCCGGTAATCGGCGCGATCATGAAGCCATGGCCGCTGAAACCTGCCGCCACATGAAAACCTTCCACGTCACCAGCCGGCCCGATGATCGGCTGGCGATCCGGCGACATATCATACAGTCCGGCCCATTGCCGCACTACATTGAGTCCGGCCAGCGGCGGCAGAATCTTGACGATCCGGCGGGCCATCTCGCCGAGGAACTGCCAGCTGGACTCGGTGTTGAAGCTCTCCGGTTCATCGGGATGACCGATGCCCATGATGAAGCTGCCATGCGGACTTTGCTGGCAATACAGGTTGTGGTGGAAACTCATCACCATCGAGTCCTGCATCGGCTCGACCGGTTCGGTCACGAGAATTTCGTGCCGTTCGGGATAAATCGGCAGTTCGACGCCGACCATCCGGCCCAGCTGTTTGGAATGACCGCCAGCCGCCACGACTACCCGTGGGGTATTAATAGTACCCCACCGGGTCTTGACCCCGGTGATCCGGCAACATTCCGCCTCGATTCCGGTCACTTCGCTATCTGTGCGGATCTCCACTCCATAGCGCTGCGCCGCTTTCGCATAGGCGACCGTCGCCTTGAACGGATTGCAGTGGCCGTCTTTGGCGCAGAAGGTCGCGCCCAGCAGACCGTCCGTGTTTAGATGCGGCACGATCTCTTTCGCTTCGGCCGGCGTCACCCAGCGGGAAGGAATCCCCAGCGAATTCTGCAATAGCAGGTTCTTTTTGAACTGGGCCGCCATTTTTTCCGTATAGGCCAGCAGCAGATAGCCGCCTTGTTTCAGTTCGATATCGATATCGACGTCCAGCAGTTCCGGCAGCTGTTCCAGCATCCGGGTGCTTTCCCGCGATAACAGGCAGTTGGTTTCCGTGCCCCACTGCATCCGCATGCCGGCGCCACAGCGACCGGTAGCTCCGCTGGCCAGATAACCGCGTTCCAGCAGCACCACTTTGCCGGCGCCGAGCCGGGCCAGATTATAGGCCGTAGCGCAGCCGACGATCCCGCCGCCGATGACTACTACATCCGCCGTATCATTCATCCACGCCACCTCCGCCCAGCGCCCCCAGGCTGATGGTCGCCACCGGTTGGCGAAACGTCGGCA
This sequence comes from Negativicutes bacterium, assembly GCA_041741355.1. Lineage (GTDB taxonomy): Bacteria > Bacillota > Negativicutes > UBA1444 > UBA1444 > UBA1444. The sequence goes on from JBGSKE010000137.1 coordinate 4,070, forward strand.
GCGCGATTTCGGCCAGCGGTTTGCCTGTGGCCTTGGCCAGTTCCTGGG
>JBGSKE010000138.1:0-10321 GCA_041741355.1 Negativicutes bacterium
ATATCTATAAAATGGATTATAGACGCATGCTGGAATACCACGAAGCCAAAGAAGCCGATGCGACATTGGCCGTGATTGAGGTGCCCTGGGAGGATACCCGGCGATTCGGCATCATGAACACCGATGCCGACGACCGGATCATCGAATTTGATGAAAAACCTGCCAAAGCCAAAAGCAACTTGGCTTCGATGGGCGTCTATATATTTCGTTGGCAGTACCTGAAGTATTATTTGGTTAACGACGCAAAAGTGGCTGACTCGGGCCACGATTTCGGGCACAATATTATTCCCGACATGATTGACAGCGGCCAGAGTGTCTATGCGTACCGGTTCAAGGATTACTGGCGGGATGTCGGCACGTTGGAGAGTTTGTGGGAAGCGAATATGGACCTGTTGTCCGACCGACCCCAACTGGATCTGCATGACCCCGATTGGCGAATTTATTCGGTAAATCCGGTCCGACCGCCTCATTACGCCGGTCCCAATTCGCGAATCAGCCAGTCGATGGTGAGTGAAGGTTGCCAGATATTAGGCCAGGTCAAACGCTGTGTGATCTTCCCCAATGTGATCATCGGCGAAGGCGCCCAGGTGACCGACTCGGTATTAATGCCGGGCGTCACCGTGGCGCCGCAGGCGATTATTTCCCGGGCAATAATCGGCCCGGATGCGGTTGTGCAGGAAAACGCCAGGATCGGTGGCGACGGCAGTATCGCGCTGCTGGTTCAAGACACGAAACCTGCCCGCAAAGGGGTGAAAGCATGAAAAGAATGATCGGCCTGATCAACCTCTATGAAGATGAATCCGCCATGGGACCGCTAGCCGGCCATCGGCCAATGGCCGCTATGCCGTATGCCGGGCGCTACCGGCTGATCGACTTTGCTCTGTCCAATCTGGTCAATGCCGATGTGCGGACGGTCGGCGTGCTGGTTCGCGATAAGTACCGCTCCCTGATCGACCATCTGCGTTCCGGCAAAGAGTGGGACTTGGCCCGCAAGCGTGACGGCCTGTACATTCTGCCGCCGGCGCACAGTCCGGCTGCCGGCAATGGTGGTGACATCAGCAATTTCTATTTTAATCTGGACTATATCTATGCCTGTTCGGAGGATTTTGTCGTTATCTGCGGTAGTCAGACTGTCTGCAATCTACCGCTGGACCAGGCGTTTCATTATCACCTGTCGGTCGGCGCCGATGTGACAATTATTGGGCGGGACTATCCGGATGATTGTCAGGACTATTGTCTGACAGTGGATGAAGAGGGGCGGGTGAATTCGTTCTGCGATCAAAGCGATCCTTCGCCCTACGATATCCAGCCGCTGGGGTTTTATATCCTGTCAAAGAGCCTGATGGCCGAACTGGTCAGGCGCTGCGCGGCCGAAGGCGGGCATGATCTTTTTGTCGACGGCGTTCTCAAAAATCTGGATTCACTAAAGGTTTGCGTATTTCGCCATACGGGATATGCCGCCCGGATTGATTCGATCGCCGCTTATTTCCAGCATCAGTTGGAATTGCTGCGTCCGTCGGTTTGGCAGGAACTATTCTTCCGTTACGGAATTGTCTATACCAAGGTCAAGGACGAAGCGCCGGCCAAGTATAAAGAACAGGCCGTGGTCAAAAACTCGTTGATTTCCAATGGCTGTATCGTGGAAGGAACGGTGGAAAACTGCATTCTGTCCCGTTCGGTGGTAATCGAAAAAGACGCAGTGGTTCGCAACTCGATCATCAGTCAAAATGTGCATGTCGGACCGCAGGCCAGGCTCAGCCATGTGCTGTGCGACAAGGATTCCGCCGTTTCCGCCGGTCGTTGCCTGACCGGCACTATTAATAGCCCGTTTATTGTCAGAAAAGGAGCTGTGGTGTGATGATCAAGGTTTTATTTGCCGCTGCTGAGGCGGTGCCTTTTGCCAAAACAGGCGGCTTGGCCGATATTGTCGGTACGTTGCCGCGGGCGCTGAAAAAACTGAAAGTCGATGCCCGGGTGATTGTTCCCTTATATGGCGATGTGCCGGAAAGTTTTCGCAGTCAAATGAAACTGGTGTCGACCGAGACTGTCCAGCTGGGCTGGCGGCGGCAGCACTGCGGCTTGTTTGAACTGGAGTACGAAGGTGTTACGGTGTATTTCATCGATAACGAATACTATTTCCGCCGCAAAGGACTGTATAATTTTTATGATGAAGCCGAGCGGTTCGGTTTTTTCAGCAAAGCGGTGCTGGATGTGTTGCCCAGGCTGGACTGGACGCCGGATATTCTGCATTGCCACGACTGGCATGTCGGCATGATTCCGGTGCTGTTGCGCTCTCATTACTGCAAGGCGCCCTGGTGCCAGGCGATCAAGACGCTCTGCACAATCCACAATCTGGAGTATCAAGGGGTTTTCCCGACCAGCGTCCTCGGTGACATGTTCAATCTGGAGCGTGAGCCCAAAGCGGTCGCCGGGCTGGAGTTCTTTGGCATGGTGAACTTTCTGAAAGGCGGCCTGGAGTACGCCGATTTTGTCAGCACGGTCAGCGCCAGTTACGCCAGGGAAATCCAGACCCGCTATTGGGGCGAAAAACTGGACGGAGTACTGACCCGGCGTAGTGACAGGCTGGTCGGCATCGTCAACGGGATTGATCCGGAAGTGTACGACCCGGCCAAGGATGAGGCGTTGTTCGCCAATTATTCGACGCGCAGCTTCAAGGGCAAGCAGGAAAACAAACTGCGTCTGCAGAAACAACTGGGACTGGAAGTCCGGGCCGATGCACCGTTGTTTGGCATCGTATCGCGGCTGGTCAAGGCCAAGGGCTTTGAACTGGTTCATCGCGTGTTGGACGAAATCATTGCCGAGGGCGCGCAACTGGCGGTGCTCGGCTCCGGCGAACCTCAGCAGGAAGGATTTTTCCGCGAAGCAGCCCAGCGCTATCCTGGCAGGGTTGCCGTTCAGATCGGTTACGATGATGTACTGGCCCGACGAATCTATGCCGGCGCAGATATGCTGCTAATGCCGTCGCAAAAAGAACCCTGCGGCATTAGTCAACTGATTGCGATGCGTTACGGCTGCATCCCGTTGGTGCGGGAGATCGGCGGACTGGTCGACACGGTGGAGACATTCAACCCGCAAACCTATGAGGGGACCGGATTTTCCTTCAATAACTACAATGCCCATGACATGCTGCATGTGATCAAGCTGGCCTGCTCGATCTTTCAGGACAAAAAACGTTGGAATTTGTTAATGAAGAGTGCCATGAAAGCAGATCATTCCTGGAAATCTTCGGCGAAAGAATATGTTTCCTTATATAGCCGGATTATAAAGGAGGATTTTTATGTATCCTGACAAAGCGGCCTTCATCAGCGCTTACCTGCAAAAGTTTCAGAGTTTGCACGGCAAAGGGGTCGATGAAGGATCAACCCGAGAGCGCTATGAAGCGCTGGCCGGCTTGGTCCGCGACCTGATCGCCCAGAAGTGGGCTCGCACCAACAAGCAGTATTTGGAACGCGGTGTCAAACAGGTCTATTATTTTTCGATCGAATATCTGCAAGGTCGGATACTAGTCACCAACCTGCTCAATCTTGACATTCTGGAGACTTGCAGCGAAGGGCTCGATGACTTGGGCATCAGCCTGGCCGAACTGACCGAGCAGGAGCCGGAAGCAGGGCTGGGCAGCGGTGGACTGGGCCGGTTGGCCTCCTGTTTTCTCGATTCGATCGCTTCGCTGCATTTGCCGGGACATGGCTGTGGCATTCGCTACCGCAACGGCATGTTCAAGCAAAAAATTGTCGACGGCTATCAAGCCGAGTTGCCTGACCCCTGGTTGCGTGATGGCAACGCCTGGGAGTTCCGCAAAGCCGACAAGGCGGTAACGGTCAAATTTGGCGGCCATATCCGCGAGGAAGAGATCGACGGAGTCCGACAGCTTCATCATGAGGGTTACGAGGCGATCCTGGCGGTGCCGTATGACATGCCGGTGGCCGGTTTTCGCAACAACACCGTAAACACGCTACGCCTGTGGAGCGCCGAAGTAATGCCTTCCAACGAGGAAAGCGCCATTTCCGACAGCGACTACATCAAGGCGATGGAATACCGCCGCTCGGTCGAATCGATCACCGAAATTCTCTATCCCGACGACTCGCGCTACGAAGGGCGGGTATTGCGGTTGAAGCAGCAGTATTTCATGGTTTCGGCCGGATTGCAGAGTATCGTGCGCCGGTTCAAGAAAAAGAACGGGTCATTGATGGACTTTCACGAGAAGAACTCCATTCATATCAACGACACCCACCCGGTAGTGGTCGTGCCGGAGCTGATGCGGATTCTGCTGGACGAGGAGGGGATGAGCTGGGAAGATGCCTGGCGGATCACCCTGAACGCCGTCTCCTACACCAACCATACGGTTATGCCGGAAGCATTTGAGAAGTGGCCGGTAGAAGTATTTCGCGGGCTGATGCCGCGCATTTTCATGATCGTCAATGAAATCAACGAACGCTGGTGCGCCGACCTGTGGAATCGCTATCCCGGCGAATGGGACAAAATTCGTGAAATGGCGATTATCGCCGATGGTTTTGTTCACATGGCCCATCTGGCGGTGGTTGGCAGCCATAGTGTCAACGGCGTAGCGAAAATTCATACGGAAATCCTCAAAAAATCGGTACTGCGCCCGTTTTATGAGTATTTCCCCAGTAAGTTCAATAACAAGACCAATGGCATTACCCATCGTCGCTGGCTGATGAAAGCCAATCCGGACCTATGCGAACTGATTTCGGAGACGATTGGCCAAAGCTGGATGGCGCATGCGACTGATCTGCACAAACTATCCGCCTTCGCCGGCGATCCGCTGCTCGGCGAGAAAGTATCGATGGTCAAGGCCTGCAACAAGGAGCGGTTGGCTGCTTATGTGAAACGGACAACCGGTCAGGTCATCAATCTCGATTCGATTTTTGATTGTCATATCAAGCGAATTCACAACTACAAACGACAGAATCTGAATGTGATGCACATTCTCGACTTGATCAACCGGATCCGGGAAAACCCCGCACTCGACATTACGCCAAGAACCTTCTTTTTTGCCGGCAAAGCAGCGCCAGCCTACTATCAGGCCAAACGGACGATCAAACTGATCAATACGGTGGCAGCGATGATTGATGCCGATCCGCTGTTGAAAGAAAAACTGAAAGTGGTGTTCCTGGAAAATTACCGAGTGTCGTTGGCGGAAGTCATTATTCCCGCTGCTGATGTCAGCGAGCAGATTTCCACCGCGTCCAAGGAAGCGTCCGGTACCGGCAACATGAAATTCATGATGAATGGGGCGGTGACAATCGGCACGCATGACGGGGCCAATATCGAGATTCGCAACGAAGTCGGCACAGAAAACTTTGTCGCGTTCGGCTTGACCGCCGACGAAGTCATTGACTTCCAAAAACGTGGCGGCTACAATGCCCGGGCCGTATATGACGCCAATCCACGTCTGCGGATGGTAGTGGATCAGCTGGTCAGCGGCGAACTGCCGGCCGGGCGCGAGGAGTTCCGCGAGCTGTATGACAGCTTAATGCGGTACAATGACGAGTTCTTCCTGCTGGAGGACTTCGGCGCTTACGTGGCGGCCCAGAGCCAAATCGACAGGTTGTACAAGGACAAAGCCCGTTGGCGCAAGATGTGCATCGAAAATATCGCCCATTCCGGCGAATTTTCCAGCGATAACACGATCTGGGAATATGCGGTCGGCATCTGGCAAGTGAAACCAGTTATGTTCTAGGTTGGCGAAAACGAAATTTTTCAAATCAAATAAGTGCATAGGTTAACCTAAAAAGGGCTGTGAGAAAACAAGAAAAATGTTTTTCACAGCCTTTATCTTTGCCAATACGCAAGACTGATTATTCAATCCGATAATTGCTCACTGCCGATAGCAATGGATTTTTTTGCATATTAGAATAAAATATATTCAGTTTTTGTTATTAACGCAATTCAACTGTTTTTAGTAACAGTTGAATTGCTGATGGCGCAGCGATGGTGCAATAATATAATTTAAAACAAAATTATTATTTAAATAATAAATAATAAAAAAATCAAATCCCTTAATTTAAATGGATTTGAAACTTGCACAATGATTAAAATCGGATAAATAAATAATGCAATAATTGCAACTTGAATGGAACGGTAACCGAAAAAGGTGAAATAAACGAAATAAACGATTTGAGTAATAAAATATTAATTAGCGAAATATTACCCCGAAACAATATGGTGAAATTTTGCAAATGATGAAAAATAATACATAAGCATTAAGGGCGTTTACTGAAAAGAAACGATACAGATTTAAATGGATTAGTTGCGTTGTATGCTGCTACGCAAAAGATTGAGTAGGCAATAGTAGCAAAAATAATATAAACAAATGGTAAACAATAACTTGTAGCTATAGACAAATAAAAACTTTAGTGTAAAATGAAATGTAAATACTAATGCGAAAACTTTTGTTAAATCAGTATTGGTATTTGCGATAATTCAGCAGCCTGTATTCGTCGAGAAAATCATTACTGGCTGTTTTTATCTAAAAGTGTTTGTGATGGATGAGAACGCAATGCATTTTGTTGCGTGTCAATAAAATACGAGAGGAAATTTAAGCTCAGGTTATCTGCGTAAAATTGGAAAGCAGAGATACCTGTTTTGTCGTATATTTTTATTGTTTTCTCGTCAAAGGCGTTGTTTGTGTTGTTCGTATATATGGTCATTAATAAATATTTTATGCGGGAAGGAGTGCGTTGAAATATTTTACCGAATTATGCGTATGCTCTTGGTGATAGGAATTATATTGTCGAATACCATTCCTGTTAACGCAATAAGTCGAGTCATTTCGGCCAATTATTATGATCCTGCGCTTGACGTTGTTGTAAGAGCGCCGCAATCATCCTACTTTCTCGAATTCCCTACTCCGCGCCATGTAAAACTGCAATCTGCGACTGTAGCGTTGGCGATAACTCCCGGGAGCCAAATTCATGGCGATTCTACGTTTTCAATTATTTACAACGATAAAGTTGTCCAGGTGAGAACAGCGAAAGATCTGCGGCAACGCAAAGAATGGTCGATTAATTTGCCGGCCGGAGAGTTCGCGCAAAATAAAATTCGCTTGCAAATTAAAGCCAGTATGTATATTTCTAATGATTTTTGTCGCGACTATAATTCGGGAAATTTGTTTTTTACCGTTCATCCCAAAGAATCAAAGCTGCTACTGAACTATGAAATGATCCCGGCAAAAACAGTAAACGATTTTTTCGGCAATTTGCAGCAAACGGTTTTTATCGTAGTGCCGAATAACGCGGAACTGGCAGAAACAACGCCTGCAGCATGGGTTTCGGGGATCTTAAAAAAGAATTATCCGCATATGCAAGTTGAGTTGGTCAAAGCAGCTGAATTGGCGGGAAAACCGGCGGCGCCTAGAATATGGGTCGGCGCCAAAAGCAAACTCCCGGCCTATTTTAGCAAAACGCAACCAGGGATAGAGCTTGTAGATCCCAATACGGTTTTGATTTCCGGCGCCACATTGGGCGAATTAGAGTCGGCAGCGCAGCGGCTAGCGACAATGCCGTTGTTGATGGACTCAACCGCTGGCGTCAAGGAAGGGTCGTTGATCAGTACAGCTGGCGGAAATAAAAGGCCTGGCGTTACATTTGGCAACCCAATTGCGCAAGAAGGCCTTTTTCAAGTATCCAGCGACTTCGTCGTATACGCTGGCCAGTTTGGCGTTGTCCCTGAAAAATTGGGGATGAATCTAGAAGGGGCCTATACGATATCAAAGGACTCCAATCGACCGGTTCGCATGGATGTGTTTTTTAATGACAAAATTGTTAATAGTTCAGTGCTGGATCAAACAGGTCGTTTTACCCGGGAAATAACTTTTCCCAGCGGAACTGAATTGTTGTCACAGAATAGAATAAAAGTTCAGTTTAATTTTCCTGACGATCCTGACCAGTGCAAAATTGTCGGCAAGTTGCAGTCGGCGCAAGTTTTCCCCAACAGTTATTTGTGGGGTGAAGGGCAAAAGAAAATTAGTCATATGACATGGCAAAATATAAGCCCTTATTTGTCGCAGCAAGGAACCGTAGTGATTGATGAAAAATTAAATGGGAATTTATTAGGTGTTTTAGCTAAAACAATTAATTATTTAAACCTACAGCTGCCGGAAAACTCCTACGCATATCCTCGCGTGCAGGGGTTGGCAGATTTTGCGTTTATTCCCCTCGATCAGTTTGTCTTGGTGTTGGCGCACGCCAGTAATCTGCCGGGATTTATTTTAGACCAACTGCCCGGCTTGCCGACGCAAGTAGCCAATAGCTATAATCCTAGCGGTTCATCGACACTACCGTCTGAGTTTAAAAACAATGAAAAATTAGCTATCGGTCGAGTGACGGAGTACAAGAATAATCCGTTAATTGTCGTCTCTACCAATCAGGATGGAAATCTCATCAGCCAATTCTTAACCTATATTAGCAAGACGGAAAATGCGATGAAAATACGCGGAAATGTTGTGGCGTATAATCAGTCGGGAAAAATTGAAGATATTAATTTGGCAACAGCGGAAAAGCCGGAAAAAAATAATATAATGCCAGCCGATGTGAAAAATAATATCATTGATTTTTGGCAAAAAAACCAATTTAAAATAATTATAATTGGTGCGGGGATTGTCGCAATAATCTTGTTGATTGCACTGTATTATTTCTTGCGAAAAAGAAAAAAAGCAAATAGATACTACGAAGAGGATGAGGAAGAAGAAGAGGTCGAGAGCAATGAAACTGCAGCGCAGCAGTACCCGCAATACTATGATGATTTGGATGAGCAGATAGAAAATAAGCCGGCGCCGAAACCTGCAACCAAGAGAGGCCGCCCGCGCAAGGTTGTTGCGGCTGACGTAAAACAACAAGTAATAGTGGAAAAAGAGACTGCCCGGCAATCAATACCCGCAGAAGCGCCGCGGAAGCGGGGCCGACCGCCAAAGCGACCCGTGGAAGTCGCCGAAATTATTGAGGTTAAACTGCCGGCGCCAGTAGAAACGATCGTAATTCCCGCAGAAAAGCGAAAACGCGGCCGTCCACCCAAAAATTATCAACCGTCCGCCCCCAAATAGCTAACAGTGAATGAGGTGAACGCTTGTGGCAACTGAGATTGTTCGAACTGCAGGCAAAGCGAAAAATAATACGATAAAGCAGAACCGGGCCTGGGGTTCTCGCGGGAAACAGTTTCTGCGGGCGTTGCTAACTGTTATTTGCCTGATCGGGTTCGCGACGAATGGGCTGGCGGCAGAAGCTGAGCAGGCTGGAAAAAATAAAATTGCCTTCAGCTCGGAAATGTCAAAAATGATTGAAAATATAAATTCAGCTCCCAATAATAACGTGATTAAATTTAAACTACTAGTGGAAGAACAAATCGATCTAACGGTCACCGCGGCAGAAAAGAATTTATCAGGCAAGAATAAAGCTGAATACATTTACGAAATGTTTAAAATAAAAAATAAAATATATGATAATCCGAAATTAAATATTGCGCAGGCGAAAAAAGAATTTTCAACAGAAGTCGCGGGAATTATTGCAAAGTATCAAGATAAAATTATTGCGGTCGACAACGTAAACGATATTGCAGTGCAGACTAACCGTGAAATAATAACGGCAACCAACGGCGCCAATTTGGCGGAAAAAGATGCAACTATAGATATTAATTTGCAAAAAAAACAAACAACGCAATCTGACACAAGCGTAAAAAACTCGACGCCAGGAGCGGCTAACAACTTCACTGCAGAAATTGACCGAATCATCTCGGAAATAAATAATTTGCCCAATAATAATGTGGTGAAATTTAAAGTCACAGTGGAAAATGAGACGGAAAATTTTCTGGATTATATTAAAGTAATGTTTTCGCAAAATGAATTGGCTGAAATAAATCGCTTGATGGTAGGAACGAAAAATAAAATATATAGCAATCCTAAATTAAATATAATGAATGCGAAAAAAGAGTTGACGCAAACCTATCTGGAAATTAGCGAAAAATATTCGCATCAAATTAATAGTAGTGCTAATGTCGCCAAAAATAATAATAATATCGAAAAAATAAGTTTGGCGCAATATAATGCTGTAGAGGGCGGCGGAGATGCTAAAGCGTCCAGCTTGTTGTTTACCGAGAAAATAGATGGATTGATTTATGAAATCAATAAAGTACCAAATAACAATATTATTAAATTCAAAGTAACGCTGGAAAATGAAACGGAAAGTTTTTTGGCAGAGACTGCGCCGCTTTTCTCGGCTAGTGCGAAAATTGAGTTGGCAAATGAAATGAATAATATTAAAAATAAAATATATAGCAATCCTAAATT